>NZ_JBFBJI010000021.1:0-62671 GCF_040702065.1 Streptomyces sp. NPDC086777
GGGGGGGGGGGGGGGGGCGGGGGGTTGGGGGGGCGGGGGGGGGCGGGCGCGGCCGGCCCCTGGGGGCCCGCCCCCCCCCCCCGCGGCCCCGCCCCCCCCGGGCGGGGGGGCGGACGCGCGGGGACTCAGCAGGTGATCCGCGCGTCCGCCCAGTCCCCGTGGTCGGAGGTGATGCCGTCGCCGCCGTCGGTGACGACGAGACGGACCACCTCGGCGCCGGTCACGTCCGCGCTGAGCGGCTGGGCGGCCATGTCGGTGGTGAGCACGCCGGTCGAGGCGACCTTCGTGCCGTCCGCCCAGACCTCGAAGGAGACGGTGCCGTTGGCGGCTTCCTCGTCGTCCACCCCGACCTCCGCGGTGACCTTCTCGCACGCCTTCCCGGCGTAGTAGTCGACCTCGCTCTGCGCATGGGTGCCGAGCCCCTTGGCGTACACCACCCCGCCGACGGTGATCGGATGTCCGTCGCCCGCGGCGGTCTCCCCGTTGCTCGTGTCGCGCTCCACCGGCCCCCAGCCGTTGCTGGTCGACAGCCAGGGCAGGTCGCTGAGGTAGGAGCTTCCGGCCGGCGGTGGGTCCGCGACGGTCAGCGTGAGTGTCGCCGTGCTCTCGGCCCGCACTCCGGCCGGCGACCGGTAACTCGCCTTCAGGGTGAGGTCGTACGCCCCCCGCGGTGTCCCCGCGGGCGCGCTCACCCTCCAACCGGTGCGCAGGGCGCGGCCGGTCGTCAGTGCGCGGGCCTTCGTCGGCGAGGCCGCCCGGACGCTCCAGCCCGCGGGGCCGGTGAGGGACACCGACACCTTCCCGGCCGTGGTACGGCCGAGGTCGGTGACCGACGTGGTGAGTGCGGACGTGCTGCCCGGCTCGGTGAACGGGCTGCCGTCCAGGCCGAGTTCGACGGCCGGCGGGTTGGCGGCCCAGCGCCGGTCGGCGGCGACCCGCACCAGGACCGTGCCGTGCGCCGGGACCAGCGCGGAGACGGTGCCCGCGGTGTTGTAGCTCCGGTGCTGCCACAGATCGCGCAGGGTGTAGGCGGGGGCCTTCGGCAGGCCGACGGCCGTCGCCGAGGTCGCGATGCGCCGGGGTGAGCCGTTCTCGTTGAACAGGGCCACCGCGCGACTGCCGTCGCTCATCTCCTTGGCGACCACCCAGCTCCCGTCCTCCGCGGAGACCACCGTGCCCTGCTTGCCCAGCGGGTCCTGGTCGACGGCGATGACCTCCTTGTTGTCCAGGATGTCGAAGGTCGCCGCGGACGCTTTGCGCAGGTCGGTGCCGATGAGCAGCGGGGCGGCCATGACCGACCACATCGAGAAGTGCGAGCGGTACTCGGTGTCGGTCATCCCGCCGTTGCCGACCTCCAGCATGTCGGGGTCGTTCCAGTGCCCGGGGCCCGCGTACGGGGCGAGCGGCAGGTTCTGCTTCAGGATCGACACCATCGAGCCCCAGCTGTCGCTGATGTCCCCGGTGGTCCGCCACAGCTGGCCGACGTCGGCGGCCCACTCCCAGGGCTTGTTCTCGCCCCATTCGCAGATGCTGAGGACGATGGGGCGGCCGGTCGCCCGGAGCGCGTCGCGCATGGTGGTGTACCGCTGCCTGGCGTCCACGCCCTGGTTGTTGCAGTTGTCGTACTTGAGGTAGTCGACGCCCCAGTCGGCGAACTGCTGTGCGTCGCTGTACTCGTGCCCCAGGGCGCCGGGGAAGCCCGCGTCGTTGCAGGTTTTGGTGCCGGCGCTGGTGTAGATGCCGAGCTTGAGGCCCTTGGCGTGCACGTAGTCGGCGACGGCCTTGATCCCGTTCGGGAACCGGGCCGGATCCGGGACGAGCTTGCCGTCCGCGTCCCGGTCGGGCAGGGCCCAGCAGTCGTCGAGGTTGACGTACCGGTAGCCGGCGTCCTTGAGGCCCTTCGCCACGAAGAGGTCGGCGATGCCCTTGACCATGGCCTCGTCGAAGTCCGCACCGCAGTGCGTGGAGTTCCAGTTGTTGAAGCCCATCGGCGGGGTCGGCGCGAGGCCGTCGGCCGGGGCGGGGGACACCGGCTTCGGTTCGGCGACGGCGGGTGCGGCGAGGCCGGCCGTGCACAGCAGGGCCGCGGCCAGTGCTCCGATCACTCTTCGGCGGGTCGTGCGGGTGTGAGGGTGACGCGTCATTACGTTCCTCCGACTCGCGCATGGTGCGATGACGGCATGTACGTGTCATCGCTCTGTGTGTTTACGTTAGAACCCGTCTGACTGTGTTGGAAAGAGAGCGGTGGTGATGGTTCGATGTTTCGTCGGGAGCAGGCTTGGTCCGGACCCGCGCGAGAGGGGTGGTCCGATGTCCAACCGGTCGGCCACCGGGGTCCCGCCGGGGCGTACCGCGTTGCTCCCCTCGCGGGTACGCCCGTGACCCCCGGCCGTCGGCGCAGTTGAAACGGGCATGAAGAAGCGCAGCATGCTCGCCATCGCCAGCCTGGCCACCGGATTCGTCGTGGCCGCCATCACCCCGTCCCACGCGGCCGACGAAGGCCCGCTCGGCGACCTGTACGTGTCGGACGTCGTGGAGCACGTCGGCCACGTCGTCGGGGAGGACAGCTTCCAGACCGACCCGGACTTCCTGGGTCAGGAATAGCCCGGCGGAGCCCGAGCGGACGACAGTGCCGGTGTTCCGGGCAGCGGACACCGGCACCGTCGTCTGCGCGCCCTCAACGGGAACTGGTTTCCGTGGCAGTGTGGAGCGGGCAAGCCACAGGGGGCCAACAGAAGAGGGGGAGTCCGTGATCGTCTGGGTCAACGGCGCGTTCGGTGCGGGTAAGACCACCACCGCACGTGAACTGATCGAACTGATCCCGAACAGCACGCTCTTCGACCCCGAGCTCATCGGCGGGGCGCTGACGGACCTGCTGCCGGCCAAGCATCTCGCCGAGGCCGGCGACTTCCAGGATCTGCCGATCTGGCGCCGGCTGGTGATCGACACCGCGGCCGCGCTGCTCGCGGAGCTGGGCGGAACCCTGGTGGTACCCATGACACTGCTGCGTCAGGAGTACCGCGACGAGATCTTCGGCGGCCTCGCCGCCCGCCGGATCGCGGTCCGGCACCTGTGCCTCACGCCGGCGGAAACGATCCTGCGCGAGCGAATAGCCGGCCGCGAGATCCCGCCCGGCCTGCCCGACGGGGAGATGCGGATCCGCCAGTGGTCGTACGACCGGATCGAGCCCTACCGCGCCGCCCTCGCCTCCTGGATCAGTGCCGACGCCCATCTCGTCGACACCAGCGCGCTCAGCCCGTACGAGACGGCGGTGCGGGTCGCGGCGGCCGTGGGCAGTGGCGAAGCCGCGGTATGTGACATCGTGCAAACCCCCGAACCCACCGCCGAGACCGTCGCCGCAGGCGTCCTCCTCTTCGACGAGCACGACCGCGTCCTCCTGGTGGACCCCACCTACAAGGCCGGCTGGGAGTTCCCCGGCGGCGTCGTCGAGCCTGGTGAGGCCCCCGCCCGGGCGGGCGTGCGGGAGGTCGAGGAGGAGACCGGGATACGGCTGGAGGAACTGCCGGGGCTGCTGGTCGTCGACTGGGAGCAGCCCGCGCCGCCCCGCTACGGCGGCCTGCGCCTGCTCTTCGACGGCGGCCGGCTCGACTCCGCCGAGGCGCGGCGGCTGGTGCTGCCGGGGCCGGAGCTGCGGGACTGGCGGTTCGTCACCGAGCAGGAGGCCGCCGACCTGCTGCCGCCGGTGCGTTACGAGCGGCTGCGCTGGGCGCTGCGGGCCCGCGAGCGCGGTGCCGCGCTCTATCTGGAGGCCGGGGTCCCGGTCGGTTGACGATTCCTGAAAGTCCGTCAAGTCCCCGTCACATCAATGATGTTGGCGGGACCTTGGCATTCCGGGGCCGTGTCTGGGGGACTTTGCGCGGGGCGGAAGGTTCCTAGGGGGAAACGAGGGTGAATTGTCGCCGTCCCGGTATGAACAAGAACGTGAAGGAGGTACACAGACGTTCTACCGTCGGTGCGCAGCTCAACTTCCTCGCGGCCGCTGGCCGCCGTGCACAGGCCGGGCAACGACCGGCTGAAGGAGGGACATGCGCGCGCACTCTTCGGCCCTCACGAGGGGCCTCGCACTGACCGCCGGGCTCGTCCTGGCGCTCGCCGCCTGCAGCAGCGGGGGAGGCGGCGGGGGCAGCGGCGGCAAGAGCACCTCCGCCGGTCTCACGTCCTGCGCCACCCAGGGCAAGGCGGACACCTGCAACGCCGGCACCACCAAGGCAGGCGGCACGTTCACCTACGTCATCGAGAAGAACGTCCAGCAGTGGAACGTGCAGGACACCAACGGCAACACCTTCGAGAACGCCGAGGCGCTGAGCCCCGTGCTGCCCCAGGTCTACGTCCCGCAGCCGGACTTCGGCGTCAAGCTCAACACCGACCTGGTGGCCTCGGCGACCCAGACGAGCGCCTCCCCGCAGACCCTCGTCTACAAGATCAACCCCAACGCGTCCTGGAACGACGGCACCCCGATCACCGCCGACGACTTCGTCTACTACTGGCGCACCAACGACGGCAAGGACTGCCCGCCACCGCCGGCCAGCGACTCCACCCAGACCAAGGGCTGCCTGCCGGAGAGCACCGCCGGCTACGACCGGATCAAGTCGGTGACCGGTTCCGACAACGGCAAGACCGTCACCGTCGTGATGGCCAGGCCCTACGCCGACTGGAAGTCCCTGTTCGGTGCGGGCTACCCGTTCTACCCGGCGCACGTCGCCGAGAAGGTCGCCGGCGCCAAGGCGGGCGACGCGGCCCACATGACGGCCGCCCAGATGACCCAGGGCTGGCAGTACTTCCAGAAGAACCCGCCCACCAAGTACGCGACCGCGGGACCGTACAGGATGACCGAGTGGGTCGACAACGACCACGCCACCTACGAGCCCGACCCGAAGTGGACGGGTCGGAAGGCCACCCTGCAGCGGCTGATCTTCAAGGTGATCTCGGACGCCACCCAGGAGCCGATCGCGCTGCGCAACAACGAGGTCCAGGGCATCTACCCGCAGCCCGAGGTCGACCTCGTCAACCAGGTCAAGGCCATCCCCAACGTCACCTACACCATCGGCAGCGGGCTGACCTGGGAGCACTTCGATCTCAACCTGCACAACCCGGTGATCGGCAAGTACCTGGCCCTCAGGCAGGCGATGTTCACGGCGATCAGCGTCAAGGACATCATGGCCAAGACGGTCGCCCAGTTCGACCCCGGCGTGAAGCAGCTCTACAACCACAACTTCGTCCCCGGAACAGCCGGTTACAAGGACGTGGTCAGCGCCAGCGGCCAGGGCTCGGGTGACCTCACCAAGTCCAAGAAGTACCTCACCGACGCCAAGTTCACCGGAGTCGGCACCGCCCTCAAGACCCCGGACGGCAAGGCGGTCGGGCCCTTCGACTGCCGCTACACCACGGGCAACCAGATCCGGCAGAGCGAGTGCCAGATCCTCCAGAGCGACCTCGCCGGCCTCGGGATCAAGGTCACGATCAAGCCGATCGGCGCCGCCGACCTCGGCACGGTCCTGGCCGGCCACCAGTACGACATCATCGTCTTCGCCTGGGTCGCCTCACCGTTCGCGATCAGCGGCGCCCAGCAGCTGTGGACGACCGGAGCAGGCGGCAACTACGGCGGCTACAGCAACAAGCAGGTGGACTCCCTGATCAGCACCGCCATCGGCGAGACCGACCAGACCAAGGCCGCCGCCCTGCTCAACCAGGCCGACCAGATCATGGTCAACGACGCCTACGTGCTGCCGCTCTACCAGAAACCCACTTTCCTCGCGGTACAGACCCGGTTCGTGAACATGCGCAACAACTCCACCAACGTCGGACCGCCGTACAACGTCGGTGAATGGGGCCTCAAGAAGTAGCCCCAGCGACCACTCGGATCCGCATCCCGGCCCTGGCGACCCCGGGGCCGGGCCTCCGCGAGAGAAGATCGCATGCTCGCCTACACCGTGCGCCGCATCCTCGTCTCCATACCCGTCCTCATCGTCTCGACGTTCATCGTCTTCCTGGTCGTCGTCAACTCCGGGGACCCGGTGGCCAACTTCGCCACCTCCCGGCAGCCGCCGCCCAGCAAGGCCGCCGTGACCGCCTTCGCCCGGCACATCCACGCCGACGAACCGGTCGCGGAACGCTACTGGAACTGGATCACCGGCGTCCTGCACGGCGACTGGGGGCCGTCCGTCCAGTCCAACCTGGACATCGGCCACGACCTGTTCACCCGCTTCCGGGTCACCGTCACCCTGGTCGCCGCCGCCATGCTGCTCGCCCTCGTGATGGCCATCGTCTTCGGCGTGTTCAGCGCGATCCGCCAGTACAGCGTCGCCGACTACACCATCACCTTCCTCGGTTTCCTCTTCCTCGCCATGCCCGTGTTCTGGTTCGCGGTCCTGCTCAAGCAGGCCGGGATCTGGTTCAACCAGGAGACCGGCAGCCAGTTCCTCGGCACCATCGGCGAGAAGTCCCCGTACCTGGACGTCGACACCACCTGGAACGAGTTCACCGACCGCGTCGGCCACCTCGTCCTGCCCACCATCACCCTGGCCCTGGTCTCCTTCGCGTCCTGGACCCGCTACACCCGCGCCGCCATGCTCGAAGTCCTGGACAGCGACTACGTGCGGCTCGCCCGTGCCAAGGGGCTGCGCCGCGGCCGGGTGCTCACCCGGCACGCCCTGCGCACCGCGCTGATCCCGCTCGCCACCGTCACCGCCCTCGACGTCGCGATCATCCTCGGCGGCGCGGTCATCACCGAGACGATCTTCCAGTGGCACGGCATGGGCGAGATGCTCGTCCAGGCCGCCACCACCCTCGACGTCTACCGGACCATGGCCTGGCTGCTGCTGTCCGCGGTCGTCGTCATCGTCTTCAACCTGTTCGCCGACCTGCTCTACGCCGTACTCGACCCGAGGATCCGCTATGACTGACGTCGGAGCAGTCGGGCCGGCCGGCACCCGGGCGCCGGGCGACGACCACGAGTTCACCGTCGTGCAGCGCTCCCAGACGCAGCTGGTCCTGCGCCGCTTCCTGCGCCACCGGGCCGCGATGATCAGCCTGGTCGTCTTCGTGCTGATCGTGCTGTGGGCGTTCATCGGCCCGCACTTCTGGCACTACTCGTACGCCAAGTTCACGCCGGACAACTCCCAGCCGCCGTCCTGGAAGCACCCGTTCGGCACCGACTCCTCGGGGTACGACGCCTACGCCCAGGTGATGCGCGGCACCCAGACCTCACTGAAGATCGCCATCCTCATCGCCCTCGGCTCCACCCTGGTCGGAGCCGTGTGGGGAGCCGTCGCCGGCTTCTACCGCGGATTCGTCGACGCGCTGATGATGCGTGTCGCCGACCTCGTGCTGACGCTCCCGCTGTTCGCGATCGCGCTGGTCATCTCCTCCCGCAGCGGCGGCTCCTGGTACTGGATCGCCGTGGTGATCGCAGGGCTGACCTGGGCGTACGTGTCGAGGGTGGTGCGCTCGACCGTACTGTCGCTGCGCGAGAAGGAGTTCGTGGAGGCCGCCCGGGCGCTCGGCGCCTCCGACCCCCGGATCATCTTCCGGCACCTGCTGCCCAACGCGCTCGGCCCGATCATCGTGAACGCCACGATCCTGGTCGCCACCGGCATCCTCACCGAGACCGCCCTGTCCTTCCTCGGGTTCGGCGTCCAGCCGCCGGACACCTCCCTCGGACTGCTGGTCGCCCAGGCACAGACCGCGGTCGACACCCGGCCCTGGCTCTTCTACATCCCCGGCGCCTTCATCATCGCCATCGCCCTCACCATCAACTTCATCGGCGACGGACTGCGTGACGCCTTCGACCCCCGGCAGCAAAGGGTGCGACAGTGACCGACACCGGCAACGGCAAGGGCGGCATCGACAGGGTCGTGGGGAAGGGCGAGGAGTCCGGCGCGGTGCTCGAAGTCGAGGACCTGAGCGTGGAGTTCCCGACCGAGGACGGTGCCGTACGCGCGGTGCGCGGCGTCGGCTACCGGCTGGAGCGCGGCGAGGCGCTGGGCATCGTCGGCGAGTCCGGCTCCGGCAAGTCCGTGACCGCGCTCGCCGTGATGGGGCTGCTGCCCGGCTCGGCCCGGGTGCGCGGCTCGGTCCGGTTCGAGGGCGCGGAGCTGCTCGGGATGTCCGACGCCCGGCTCTCGGACGTACGCGGCAGCGGTATCGCCATGGTCTTCCAGGACCCGATGACCTCCCTCAACCCCGTCTACACGGTCGGCTACCAGATCGCCGAGACCCTGCTGCGGCACAACCCGCGGCTCGGCAGACGCCCGGCCCGGGCCCGCGCCGTCGAACTCCTCGGCACGGTCGGGATCCCGAGCCCCGAACGGCGCGTCGACAGCTACCCGCACGAACTCTCCGGCGGCATGCGGCAGCGGGTCGTCATCGCCATCGCGATCGCCAACGACCCCGACGTGATCATCGCCGACGAGCCCACCACCGCCCTCGACGTCACCGTGCAGGCGCAGATCCTGGAGGCGCTGGAGGCCGCCCGCGCCGAGACCGGCGCCGCGCTCGTCCTGATCACCCACGACCTGGGCGTGGTCGCGGGACACACCGACCGCGTCGCCGTCATGTACGCCGGGCGGATCGTGGAGACCGGCTCCGTCGAGGAGATCTTCTACACCCCGCGCATGCCCTACACCCTGGGCCTGCTCGGCTCCCTGCCCCGCCTCGACCGCGAGGAGGACCGCCTGACCCCCATCACCGGCTCCCCGCCCTCGCTGCTCAACCTGCCCCCGGGCTGCCCCTTCGCGCCCCGCTGCCCGATGCGCCGGGAAACCTGCGACAGCACCGAACCCGCCCTGCGCCCGGTCGGATCCGACGGCCACCGCAGCGCCTGCCACTTCGCCGACGAACTCGTGGACGCGGCGGCCGGCGAGGTCTTCGACGCCGTCGGCGCCGACACCGAGGCCCTGGCCCGGTTCGCGGACCTGGAGGACGATGCCCGATGACCGATCCGCTGCCCTCGCTGCCCGGTCACGGCGGCACCGGCGACCCCGTCCTCCAGGTCCGCGACCTGGTCAAACACTTCCCGGTCATGTCGCGGGGCGTGGTCCGGCGCCGGGTCGGCGACGTGCACGCCGTCTGCGGGGTCTCCTTCGACCTGCACGAGAACGAGACGCTCGGGCTGGTCGGCGAGTCCGGCTCCGGCAAGACGACCGTCTCCCGGACCCTGCTCAACCTGGAGGCGGCCACCTCCGGCACCGTCCACTACCGCGGCCGGCTGCTGACCGACCTGAGCAGACGTCAGATGCAGCCGCTGCGCCGGGAGTTGCAGATCGTCTTCCAGGACCCGTACGCCTCCCTGGACCCCAGGATCTCCGTCCACGAGATCGTCGCCGAGCCCCTGCGCATCCACGGCCGCTACGGAGCCGGCGGCGCCGACGAGGTACGCGAACTGCTGCGCCTGGTCGGCCTCAACCCCGAGCACGGCAACCGGTTCGCACACGAGTTCTCCGGTGGCCAGCGCCAACGCATCGGCATCGCACGGGCGCTGGCGCTGCGCCCCAAGGTGATCGTCCTCGACGAGCCGGTCTCCGCCCTCGACGTGTCGATCCAGGCGGGCGTCCTCAACCTGCTGATGGACCTGCAGGGCGAACTGGGCCTGTCCTTCCTGTTCGTGGCGCACGACCTCTCCGTGATGCGGCACGTCGCCGGCCGGGTGGCGGTGATGTACCTGGGCCGCCTGGTGGAGATCGCCCCCGCCCGGCAGCTCTTCGCCCGGCCCGCCCACCCCTACACCCAGGCCCTGGTCTCGGCGATCCCGCTGCCCGACCCGCGCAAGGAACGCGCCCGGAGACGGATCACGGTCCAGGGCGACGTCCCGAGCCCGGTCCGCCCGCCCAGCGGCTGCCGCTTCCGCACCCGCTGCCCCAAGTTCGCGAACCAGCTCACCGACAGCGAGCGCACCGCCTGCGTCGAGCAGGTGCCCGACCTGGTCGACCGGGGCGGCGGCAACCCGGTCGCCTGCCACTACGCGGAGAGCGTGCAACTGCTGTGACCGTCCGGGTACGGGAACGGCGTCAGCCGGCTCTCCCGCTCCAGCCGTCGGCAGAAGACCTCCATGCCGGCGGCGAGCGGGGCGTGCCGGACAAGGAGCTCGGCGGCGGCCCGTGGGACGCCCTCGGGCCGCGTCCCGCCGGCACAGGCCCGCACGAACTCCGCGCGTTCCTCGCCCCGGTACCCGTACAGGGCGGTGACCAGCCAGAACACCAGACAGTAGGCCGCGTACGCGCGGTCGTAGTGCCGGTGCCGCCGGAAGAAGCCCGCCTCGTCCGGGTCCAGCCGGAAGCCTGAGCCGAGGGAGAGCCCGAAGTCCGTGAGGTACAGCCGGCTGCCGTCGGTGAGGATGTTGCGGAAGTGGGCGTCGAGGTGCAGGAGACGGCTGCCCGAGAGGAACGCGGTGAGTTCCTCCAGCCCCTGGGCCGCGAAGACACAGGCCGAGTCCGCGCGGTCGGTGCGCAGTTCGGCGTCCAGCCAGTCGTGCAGGGTGTGCGGGAGGTGCTCCAGGAACAGGGTGAGGCTCGCGGAGGCGTCCCGCAGCGCCTCGATGCGCTCCCGTACGCCCGCGGAGCCGCCCCAGTACGCCACCGCCCCCTCGACGTCGGCGAGTTCGCCGGGCAGCGGGGCGGGCGGCTCGGGCAGCACCCGCCAGTGGTGCAGCAGCGGGAAACCGGGGAACCGGCCCGCCAGCACCCAGTCCGTCGTCACCTCGTGCACGGCCAGCTCCCGCCAGGCCCCGAACCCCGGGGCGCCGATCGCCCCGATGCCGTAATGGCAGTACGACGGCAGGCCGAAGAGGTTCTCGGTGGAGCGGGCGTGCCGCGGTTCGCGTTCCCGGTCGGTCAGGGGGATCCGCTTCACGAACACCGGCCTGCCGTCCACCGTGAGCCGCACCGCTCTGCCGCCGATCCCGGCCCCGAGCGGTGCGCCGGCCGCGACCAGCTCGGCCAGTTCCGCATCGCCCAGCAGGGCCAGGCTGGTCGCGATACCGGTGTGGGCGGCGACGCGCCGCGCGGTGTCGGTCATCCCCCCATGGTCACCGCGGCGGGCCGTGCTGTCCGGGGAATCCCGCAGCGACCGTGGCGACCGTGCCGAGCCGGGGAGCGGTCCGACGACGTCCCTGTCCCAGCCGGAGGGCGGCGGACCAAGGATGCCCGCCGCCCCGGGTGTGTCAGCCCGCCGCGTAGTTCCGCAGGAACAGCGCCTCCGCCACCGACAGCCGCTCCAGTTCCTCGGGCGACACGCTCTCGTTGACTGCGTGGATCTGCGCCTCGGGCTCGCTCAGGCCGATCAGCAGGATCTCGGCCTGCGGGTAGAGGCCCGCGAGGGTGTTGCACAGCGGGATGGAGCCACCCTGGCCGGCGTACTGCATCGTCTCGTCCGGGTAGGCGACCGCCATCGCGTCCGCCATCGCCCGGTAGGCCGGGCTGGTGGTGTCCGCGCGGAACGGCTGGCCGTGGCCGACCACCTCGGTCCGCACCCGGGCGCCCCACGGCGTGTGCGCCTCCAGGTGGGCCTGCAGCAGCTTGCCGGCCTCGGCCGCGTCCACGCCCGGCGGCACCCGGAGGCTGACCAGGGCGCGGGCGCCTGCCTGCACCGACGGGGTGGCGCCGACCACCGGCGGGCAGTCGATGCCCAGCACCGTGACCGCCGGACGCGCCCAGACGCGGTCCGCGACCGAACCGTCACCGATCAGCCCGACACCGTCCAGCACCTTGGCGTCCTCGCGGAACTGCTCCTCGTCGTACGCCAGACCCTCCCACCGCGACTCCGGGACGAGCCCGTCGACCGTCGTGGAACCGTCCTCGGCGCGCAGCGAGTCGAGGACGCGGATCAGCGCGGCCAGGGCGTCGGGGGCGGCACCGCCGAACTGACCGGAGTGCAGATTGCCCCGGAGCGTGTCGATCTGGATGCGGACCATGGTCATGCCCCGCAGCGTCGTGGTCACCGTGGGCAGCCCGACCCGGAAGTTGCCCGTGTCGCCGATGACGATCGCGTCCGCCGTCAGCAGCCCGGGGTGCTGCTCGGCGTACCGCTCCAGGCCGCCGGTGCCCATCTCCTCCGAGCCCTCGGCGATCACCTTGATGTTGACAGGGACGCCGCCGTTCGCCTTCAGTGCGCGCAGCGCCAGCAGGTGCATGATCACGCCGCCCTTGCAGTCGGCGGCACCGCGCCCGTACCAGCGGCCGTCCCGCTCGGTCAGCTCGAAGGGCGGGGTGGTCCAGGCGGCCTCGTCCAGCGGCGGCTGCACGTCGTAGTGCGCGTACAGCAGGACCGTTTTGGCACCCTCGGGGCCTGGCAGGTAGCCGTACACCGACTGCGTGCCGTCCGGGGTGTCCAGTACGGCGACGTCCGTGAAGTCCTCGGCGCGCAGCGCGTCGGCCAGCCAGTTCGCGGCGCCCTCGCTCTCGCTCTTCGGGAACTGGGCGAAGTCCGCCACCGACTTGAAGGCCACCAGCTCGGCGAGCTCCGCCTTGGCCCTGGGCAGCAGGGCGGCGACGGTCTCGGCGACCGGATTGGACGACATGGGCACGCTCCTCGTGGGTGCGACGTTGAACTGGTGAGTGGACCGATCCTCCCACAGCGGCCTACGGCGATCTCCGCCGTAGGATGCGGGGGGACAGGTCACAGGTGTCGGCCCACGGGCCGACGGATCCTGACCCACGGCTTTACAGGGCCCTTACGGCTTGATACGGCCTCTACGGCTTGATATGGCTTCTACGGCTTGATCGGAGCAGCGGACCATCGTGAGCGGCGAGAATTCTTCGGCGGACGACGTGCAGGCGGACGACGCGCAGCGGGTGTGGGACGTCGTCGTGGTGGGCGCGGGACCCGCGGGGGCCTCGGCCGCCTACGCGGCGGCGGTCGCCGGACGGCGCGTGCTGTTGCTGGAGAAGGCCGAGCTGCCCCGCTACAAGACCTGCGGCGGCGGCATCATCGGCCCCTCGCGGGACGCGCTGCCGCCGGGCTTCGAGCTGCCCCTCAAGGACCGGGTGCACGCGGTCACCTTCTCCAACAACGGACGGTTCACCCGCACCCGCCGCTCCAAGCAGATGATGTTCGGGCTCATCAACCGGCCCGAGTTCGATCAGCAGCTGGTCGAGCACGCCCAGAAGGCGGGTGCCGAGCTGCGCACCGGCGCGGCCGTGCAGCGCGTCGAGCAGCACGGCTCGGCGGTCCCGGACCGGCGGACGGTCGCGGTCGTGCTCCAGGGCGGCGAGACCCTGCTGGCCCGCGCGGTGGTCGGCGCCGACGGCAGCGCCAGCCGCATAGGCGCCCACGTCGGGGTGAAGGTCGACCAGGTCGACCTCGGCCTGGAAGCGGAGATCCCGGTGCCCGAGACGGTCGCCGAGGACTGGAAGGGCCGGGTCCTCATCGACTGGGGCCCGATGCCAGGCAGTTACGGCTGGGTCTTCCCCAAGGGCGACACGCTGACCGTGGGCGTCATCTCGGCCCGTGGCGAAGGCGCCGCCACCAAGCGGTACCTGGAGGACTTCGTCGCCCGGCTCGGCCTGGCCGGCTTCGAGCCGAGCATCTCCTCCGGCCACCTGACCCGCTGCCGCGCCGACGACTCCCCGCTGTCCCGGGGCCGGGTGCTGGTCTGCGGCGACGCGGCGGGCCTGCTCGAACCGTGGACCCGCGAGGGCATCTCCTTCGCGCTGCGCTCGGGGCGGCTCGCGGGGGAGTGGGCGGTACGGATCGCCGAGGCCCACGACGCCGTCGACACCCGCCGCCAGGCGCTCAACTACGCCTTCGCCGTCAAGGCGGGCCTCGGCGTCGAGATGAGCGTCGGCAAGCGGATGCTCGCGGTGTTCGAGCGCCGCCCCGGCCTGTTCCACGCGGCGCTGACCGGGTTCCGTCCCGCCTGGCGGGCGTTCAAGGAGATCACCCAGGGCCGCACCTCCCTCGGCGAGCTCATCCGCTCCCACCCGCTCGCCCAGCGCGCCCTCACCGCCTTCGGCCCGGAGCCGGCGGCGAAGGAGAACGCGCCGGCGGAGGAGGGCGCGGCCGACGAGGAAGCCGTCATCTCGTGAACGGGGATGCCGTCATCTCGTGAACGGGGATGCCGTCATCTCGTGAACGGGGATGCCGTCATCTCGTGACCGGGGATGCGGAAGACGGGGTGATCGGCGCCGGCGGCGAGGAGCTCGTCGTCGCCGGACCCGGCCGTTACCCCGGGGAAGTAACTGCTTGACCTCCCAGCCCCACCTCTCCAGGTAGGCGGCCTGGCCCGCACCCCCGTGCCCGCCGAGCTCGCGCCGGAAGCCCGCCGGATGGCCGACGAACTGGTGCCCGGCCCGCCGCCGGAGATGGCGGTCGCCATGGCCGCGGCGTGTACCCAGCTGTTCGGCCTGGTCGGGTTCGAGCTGTTCGGCCAGTTCCAGGGGATCGTCGAGGACCGGGAGCGGTTCTTCCGGCATGCGGCCGCCCAACTCGCCCACGGCGTCGGGCTGGTCTTCCCCTGACGGTGCCCGGTCGCTCCGGTCACTCGGGTCGCTCCGGTCAGCCGGTCACCTTCGCCAGGAACGCGGCGAGGTTCCCGACCGTCCGCCGTACCTTCTCCTCCAGCGTGAGCGACTCCGGCATCCGGCCGCCCACGCCCGCGTCCCGCTTCCCCCGCACGTACAGCGAACAGGCCAGGTCGCTGCAGAGGTAGGCGCCCACGGAGTTGCCCTGCTGCCCGGCCTTGCCCGCCTTGGCGGCGACCATCAGGGAGACGCCTCCGGTGTGCGTGGTCAGGCAGATCGAGCACATGCTGCGCCGGGTCTGCCAGGAGGCCGGGCTCGGGCAGCGCAGCGCCACCGCCCGCGGGTGACCGTCGTCCAGTTCGGTCACCAGGTAGGCGCGGTCGGGTGCCTGGGGGTCGCGCCAGCCGAAGTAGTCCAGGTCGGCCCACGGCCGTTCGGCCAGGTCGTGCGGGATGTTCAGGCGCTTCGCCGCGCCCTTGGTGCAGTTCACGAAGGCGGCACGGATCTCTTGCTCGGTCAGCTGTCGCATGTGACGCACGCTAATTTGCCTAAAGCTTTTAGGCAAATGCATAATCGTTTCACGGCAGCAGGCGAGAGATGAAGGATGAGGAGCGGGCGTGGCGCGAGCGGGACTGAGCACGGAGCGGCTGGTCCGGGCCGGAGCCGAGCTGGCCGACGAGGCCGGCTTCGACCAGGTGACCGTCTCGGCCCTGGCCAGACGGTTCGACGTGAAGGTCGCCAGCCTGTACTCGCACGTCAAGAGCTCCCAGGACCTGAAGACGAGGATCGCGCTGCTGGCGCTGGAGGAACTCGCCGACCGGGCCGCCGACGCGCTGGCCGGCCGGGCCGGCAAGGACGCCCTCGTCGCGTTCGCCGACGTCTTCCGCGACTACGCCCGCGACCATCCGGGCCGCTACACGGCGGCGCGGCTGCGCCTCGACCCGGAGACCGCGGCGGCCAGTGCCGGTGTCCGGCACGCCCAGATGACCAGGGCGATCCTGCGCGGCTACGACCTGGCGGAGCCGGAGGAGACCCACGCGGTCCGGATGATCGGCAGTGTCTTCCACGGCTACGTCGACCTGGAACTGAGCGGCGGCTTCAGCCACAGCGCCCCCGACAGCCAGCAGTCCTGGACCCGCGTCCTCGACGCACTCGACACACTGCTGCGCAACTGGCCCACCCCCACCTGACCCCGACCTGCCCCCCCTCGTACGGAACGTGAGACGGAACGCAGAGGCGATGAACACCGACCCCCGCTGGATCACCACGCCGATCACCGCCGACCTCCTGCGCGGCGCACTCGATCTGGAGCGCATGGAACACGGTGTCCTGCCGCACCGGCTCCCGGCCCGGGCCCGCGCCCAGTGCGACGACCCGCAGCTCGCCATGGTCGAGTCGCAGCCCTCGGGCGTACGACTGGTGTTCCGCACCCGCGCCACCGCCGTGGAACTGGACGCCCTCCCCACCAAGCGGCTCTACGTCGGCGCGCCGCCCCGTCCGGACGGCGTCTACGACCTGCTCGTCGACGGCATCCTGGCCGGTCAGGGCAGCATCCCCGGCGGCACGGTCCAGGTCGTCGACATGAGCGCCGGAACCACGGAACTGCGGCCCGGACCGCCCGGCACCCTGCGGTTCCCCGGGCTGCCCGGGCACGAGAAGACCGTCGAGATCTGGTTGCCGCACAACGAGACCACCGAACTGGTCGCACTGCGCACCGACGCCCCGCTCGCCGCCGCGCCCGGCCACGGCCGAAGGGTCTGGCTGCACCACGGCAGCTCGATCAGCCACGGCTCCGACGCCGCGAGCCCCACCGCCATCTGGCCGGTGCTCGCGGCCGCGCGCGCCGGAGTGGAACTGGTCAACCTGGGGCTGGGCGGCAGCGCCCTGCTCGACCCGTTCACCGCCCGCGCCGTCCGGGACACTCCCGCCGACCTGATCAGCCTCAAGCTCGGCATCAACGTCGTCAACGCGGACCTGATGCGGCTGCGCGCCTTCGGCCCCGCCGTGCACGGCTTCCTCGACACCGTCCGGGAGGGGCACCCCACCACCCCGCTACTGGTCGTCTCGCCGATCCTGTGCCCCATGCACGAGGACACGCCGGGCCCCACCGCCATGGACCTGAGCGCCTTCGGCGCCGGCCGGCTCACCTTCGTCGCCACCGGCGACCCCGCCGAGCGCGCGAGCGGCAAGCTCACCCTGAACATCGTCCGCGACGAGCTGTCCCGGATCGTCGCCCAGCGTGCGGCCGAGGACCCGCACCTGCACTACCTCGACGGCCGTGCCCTCTACGGCGAGGCCGACGCCGCCGAACTCCCGCTGCCCGACGGGCTCCACCCGGACGCCGCCACCCACCGCCGGATCGGCGAACGCTTCGCCGGGCTGGCCTTCGCGGACGGCGGTGCGTTCGCGGGGAGCGACGGCGACCGCCGGGCGGGCGGCCGCTGAGCCGGCGGCCGCTGATCGCCGAGGCGCTGAGGCGGGTCCGCCGAGCCGTCGGCCGCCGAGCCGTCGGCCGTTGATCGCGGGGGCGCTGGGCGGGCGGCCGCGGGATCGGCGGTCGCCGGGCCTGCGGTCCTGGTCCTCATCGGGACGAGTCGGTCGATGTCGCGTCGCCGGTGTCCGGGACCAGTACCACCTTGCCCGCGACGGTCCCCGACTCGGCGAGCCGCAGGGCCTCGGCGGCCCGGGTCAGCGGCAGCCGGGCGGCGATGCGCGCGGTGACCTCGCCACGCCGGAAGGCCTCGAACACCTGGGTGAGGTCGGCGCGCAGCCGGGCCCGGAAGCGGTCCTTGCCGAGGGCGCGGCCCTCCCAGACGTTGAAGAAGCAGGCGTGCCGGCCGTTGGGCAGCACGTTCCACAGCCAGACCCGGCCGAGGATCTTCAGCACCGGGAGCTGCTTGGAGCCGGAGTCGTCCTTGGTGGTGGCGCTGCCGTAGGCGACGAGCGTGCCGCCCGGGGCGAGGAGCCGCCAGGAGTCGACGACGCTGCGGCCGCCGAGGTGGTCGAAGACGGCGTCGACGCCGCCGGGGGCCAGTTCCCGGACCCGGGTGGGCACGTCCTCGGTGCGGTAGTCGACCGGCGTGACGCCCAGCTCCCGCAGCGCGGCGTGATGACGGGCGGAGGCCGTGCCGATGACCTGAAGGCCGGCCGCCCTGGCGAGCTGGACGAGCACCGTGCCGACGCCGCCGTTGGCGCCGTGCACCAGGATCGTGCCACCGGCGCGCACCCTCGCCTTGCGGTGCAGCATCTGCCAGGCCGTGATCCCGTTGACGACCAGGGTCTCCGCCTCCGCGGCCCCGACGCCGGCGGGCACCGGCACGGCGTCGGCCGCGTCGAGCACGACGTGACTGGCCCAGCCGCCGACCTTCACCAGCGACGCCACCCGCTTGCCGACGAGATCCGGCGCGACGCCCGCCCCGGCCGTCTGCACGGTGCCGACCAGGTCGTAACCGGGAACGAAGGGGAAGGGCGGCTGGTCGTAGTACCGGCCGCGGCGCATCTGCTGCTCGGCGAAGGAGACGCCGGTCGCCTCCATGCGGACGACGATCTGGCCGGCGGCGGGGGCCGGGATCTCCCGGCGCTCGATGCGGAGGCCCTCCGGCTCCACGACGCCGGGCAGGACGACCTCGACGAGCCGGCTGCTTCCGGTGCCGGCACTTTCGACACTTCCGGTGCTTCCTGCGGTTCCTGCGGTTCCTGCGGTCTCTGCGATTCCCATGACGACGGCCTCCGCGTGCAGACGGTGTATAGATGGACTCGCAAGCGAGATGCCTTATCGCTTGCGTTAGACGCTATAACAAACATGACCCCTACTTGCCGAAGTGTCAAGGCGTCACTGGGTGGTGGCGCGCGGCGGTTAGAGCCACTCTCGAAAGTGATAACTTGCAACAGGAACGTGTGAGAGGAGCGTGACGGCCATGGCGGCGGACCCGGACGCGATGAGCCCCCGCGAGCGGTACCGGAGCCAGGTGCGAGCCGACATCAAGGCGCGCGCCTGGGAGCAGATCGCCAGGTCAGGCGCGTCAGGCCTGTCCCTCAACGCGATCGCCAGGGAAGTGGGCATGACCGGTCCCGCCCTCTACCGCTACTTCGGCAGCCGCGACGCGCTGATCACCGAGCTGATCCGAGACGCCTACCGCAGCCTGGCCGACACCTTCGGGGCCGCCGCCGGGTCCGGAGCCGACATCGGCGGCCTCGCCCACGCCCTGCGCCGCTGGGCACTCGACGATCCCCAGCGGTACTTCCTCGTCTACGGCACGCCGGTCCCCGGCTACCAGGCGCCCGACGACGTCACCGGCATCGCCCGGGAGATCATGGCGGCGCTGCTCGACGTCTGTGCGGCGGCCGAGCCCGCGGCGCCCCCGCCGGCCTCCGCCGGGTTCACCGCGCACCTGTCCCAGCACCGCGAATGGGCCGGCGGCCACCCCGCGCCGCCGGGCGTGCTGCGCCGGGCGCTGGCCTTCTGGACCCGGATGCACGGGGTGCTCTCCCTCGAACTCGCCGGTCACTTCAACGGCATGGGCTTCGACCCGGACCGGCTGTTCGACGCCGAGGTGGCCGAACTGACAGCGGTTCGCTGACACCCTGTCGCCGCGCCCCCGGCCCGCCGACCTGGCCCGACGGACCGCCACCACCTACTACCGGGGGAGTACGCGTGATCACCTCGCCGGGCTGACGCTCGCGCGCGGCGGCGGCGTCTAGCGTGGCGGTCATGGACGAGCAGCGGGCACGGGAGCGCGGCCCCGCCCAGTGGTGGCACTCCGGGCCCCCGTGGTGGAACCACCCGGAAGCCACCACCACCGGCTCCGACACTGGCACCGGCTCCGACACTGGCACCGGCTCCGACACTGGCACCGGCTCCGACACGGGCAAGCGCTCCGACACGGGCACGCGCGCGGGCCCGGTCACCGGCACCCGCTCCGGCAGCGACCCCGGCTCAGGCCCCGGCACGGGGATCCGTCGCCCCCGCCTGCCCTGGCGCTCCACCCTCCCCCTCACCGTCCTCGTGCTGGTGGGCTCGAACTTCGCCGCCCACACCCAGCCCCACCGCGAGCACCTCGACGCCTACGCCCGCCTGCTGCTCCTCGCCACCTGTGCCCTGCTGCTGTGGCGGCACCGGCAGCCGGTGACCGTGGCGTTCGGCACGGCCGCGCTCGCCCTGGCCTACCTCGCCGCCGGCTACCCGTACGGACCGGTCTTCGCGACCGTCGCCGTGGCCTGCTTCAGTGCCGTCGTCGCCGGGCACCGACGGGCCGCCTGGGCGGCGCTCGGGATGCTGTGGGCCGGGCATCTGCTGGTCTCGCTCTGGCTGTACCGGTGGCTGCCACCGCCGGGCGACAGGGCTGCCGACCTCGGCCAGGAGATGATCATCGCCACCTGGGTGCTGATCATCGTCTCGCTGGCCGAGCTGGTCCGGCTGCGGCGTGAGCAGTGGGCGCGGGAGCGGGCCGACCGCGCCCAGGCGGCCCGGCGGCGGGCGGACGAGGAACGGCTGCGCATCGCCCGGGAGCTGCACGACGTCCTGGCGCACAGCATCTCGGTCATCAACGTCCAGGCCGGCATGGGACTCGCGCTCCTCGACTCCGATCCCGAGCAGGCCAGGTCGGCACTCACCACCATCAAGGCGGCCAGCAAGGAGGCCCTCGGCGAGGTGCGCCAGGTGCTCGACACCCTGCGCGCGCCGGGAGACGTGCCGCGGACGCCCGCGCCCGGTCTCGGGCGGCTGCCGGAACTGGTGGAACAGGCGGCGAGCGCCGGACTCACCGTGGACGTGACGGGCCGGCCGCCGCGCCTGGCGCCCGGCGCCGACCTGGCTGCCTTCCGCATCGTGCAGGAGGCCCTCACCAATGTCGTACGGCACTCGGGGTCGCGGCACGCGCGCGTGCGGCTCGAACGCGGTGACGGTGAGCTGCGGTTGCGGATCGACGACGACGGTCCCGCGACCGGTGCGGACGCGGGCGGCAGCGGGAACGGGCTGGCCGGGATGCGGGAGCGGGCGGCTGCCCTGGGTGGCACGATCGAGGCGGGGCCGCGCGCCGACGGGGGCTTCAGGGTGCTCGCCGTACTGCCTTTGAGTGACCGAAACGGCAGGGAGGACAAGGACGACAGGGGCGACAGGGGCGACAGGGACGACAGGGAGGGCCGATGATCCGGGTACTGCTCGCCGACGACCAGTCGCTGGTGCGGGCCGGTTTCCGGGCGTTGCTCGACGCGCAGCCGGACATCGAGGTGGTCGGTGAGGCGGCGGACGGCGAGGAGGCGCTGCGCGAGGTGCGTGAACTGCGCCCCGACGTGGTTCTGATGGACATCCGCATGCCGCGTCTGGACGGCCTGGCGGCGACCCGCCGGGTCACCGGCGAACCGGAGCTGGCGGACGTCAGGGTGGTCATGCTGACGACGTTCGAGCTCGACGAGTACGTCTTCGAGGCGATCCGGTCGGGCGCCTCCGGCTTCCTGGTCAAGGACACCGAGCCGGACGAACTGGTGCGCGCGGTCAGGGCGGTGGTGGCCGGCGACGCGCTGCTGTCGCCGGGGGTGACGCGGCGGCTGATCGCGGAGTTCGCGGCCCGTTCCAAGGAGCCGGCCGCCCCCGACGTCCTCGCCCGGCTCACCGAGCGGGAGCGGGAGGTGATGGCCCTGGTGGGTATCGGCCTGTCCAACGAGGAGATCGCCCGGCGCCTGGTCGTCAGCCCCCTCACCGCCAAGACGCACGTGAGCCGCACGATGGTCAAGCTGGGCGCCCGCGACCGCGCCCAACTGGTCGTTCTGGCCTACGAGTCGGGGCTGGTACGGCCGGGCTGGCTGGGCTGATCGGGGCGCTGGGAACGGGCCGGTACGCCGACGGGTCCGAGTTCGGCGTCGGCGGTCCGAGCTCGGCGGTGATCGCGTCCCGTCCGGCCCGGCCGCGCGGTCCTGCCGTGCGGCGTCGTCCCGTCGGCTGCACAGGCGTGTGCCCGGCGGGGGGGCGACCGGCCCCCGCCGGGCACTCGTTCGCACGCGTCCTCGTTCAGTCACGTGCGGGCACGCGCTCCGCCTCCAGGGAGGTGGACTTGGCGATCACGACGGTCTGCTGCGGGCGCCGGGTGCGCAGGCCCGTGAGGGTGATCAGCAGCCCGGCGAGGGCCACGACCGCGACCACCAGGAAGCCGGGTCGGTAGCTGTCGAGCACCGCCTGCGGCGTCGCGTGGGCGGGCGCGCCCGCGGTGACCACGGCCGTGACGATCGCCAGGAAGATGGCGCCGCCCACCTGTACCGAGGTGTTGAGGAGCCCGGAGACCATGCCCTGCTCGTGGTCGTCGACACCGTTGGTGGCCTGGATGTTGAGGGAGGGGAAGACCAGGGCGCAGGCCGCGCCGATCAGGAGCATCGACGGCAGGATCGCCGCGGCGTAGGCCGGGCTCAGGTCGACGCGGAGGAACAGGGCGTATCCGACGACCATGAAGGCGAAGCCCGCCACGATCAGCCGCGGGGTGCCGAAACGGTCCACGATCGCGCCGACCTTGGTCGACGACACCGCCACCAGCGCGCCCGCCGGCAGGAAGGCCAGCGCGGTGTGCAGGGCGGACCAGCCGAGCAGGGACTGCATGTAGAGGGTGGTCAGGAACTGGAAGCCGACGTACGAGCCGAAGAAGGCGATTGCGCCGAGCTGGGCGCGGACCTGGTTGCCCGAGCGCAGCACGCCGAGGCGGACGAGCGGTCCGGGGGAACGGCGTTCGACCTGGACGAAGACGGTCAGCAGGACGGCGACCGCGAGGAAGGAGAGCAGGGTGCGGGCCGTCGCCCAGCCCACCTGCGGGGCCTCCACGACGGTGAACACCAGGAGCAGCATGGAGGCGGTGCCGAGGATCGCGCCGGGGATGTCGTAGCCGTTGTGGTCGCGTTCGCGGGAGCTGCGCGGCAGCAGCTTGAGGCCGACGAGGAGCGCGATCAGGGCGATCGGCGCGGGCAGCAGCATGGTGAAGCGCCAGCTGGCCTCGGTGAGCAGGCCCGACAGCACCAGGCCCATGGAGAAGCCGGTGGCCGCGCAGGTGGTGTAGATGGAGAGGGCGCGGTTGCGCAGCGGGCCCTCCGGGAACGTCGTCGTGATGATCGAGAGGCCGGCCGGCGCGGTGAACGCCGCGCTCAGGCCCTTGATGAAGCGGCTGGCGATCAGCAGCGGGCCCGAGTCGACGAGGCCGCCGAGCAGCGAGGCGAGCGCGAAGATGCCGAGGGCCACGAGGAACACCTGGCGTCGGCCGAGCAGGTCCGCGGTGCGGCCGCCGAGCAGCAGCAGGCCGCCGTATCCGAGGATGTAGCCGCTGACGATCCATTGCAGCGTCGAGGTGGACAGGTGCAGGTCGGAGCCGATCGACGGCAGGGCGACGCCGACCATCGACACGTCCAGCGCGTCCAGGAACATGGCGGCGCAGAGCACCAGGAGGGTGCCCCAGAGCCGGGGGGTCCAGCGTCCCTCGGCAGCGGGGACGGTGAGCGGAGAGGTCATGGACCCAGACACTACATGCACATGCATCGAATGCAAATGCATTTAATTACGATGCAACAATCCCGGTTCTCTGCTACGGTGCCCGGATGGCGGCGACGAAGCCTGAACAGGCACTCGTGGAGCAATGGCGGGACATCCTGTCCCTGCACGCCCGCACCCAGTGCGAGCTGGACCGTGCCCTGCACGGACACGGCCTGTGCGGCAGTGACTTCGAGGTGCTCGACCTGCTCTCCGACGGCCCGGCGGCGGACGGCGTCTGCAGCTTCCGGGTGCAGGAGATCGCCGAGCGGGTGCACCTGAGCCAGAGCGCGCTGTCCCGGCTGATCGCCCGCCTGGAGAAGGACGGCCTGGTCGAGCGGGCCATGTGCCCGGAGGACCGGCGGGGCGTGCGGGTGGCGCTCACCGGCAAGGGGCGCGCGCTGCACGGCGAGGTACTGCCGGTGCAGCGCGCGGTGCTCACCCGAATGCTGGCCGCCGGGGCGGCCTGAGCCCGCCGGGCCCGGCCGCTCGCGGTCGGGGGCCGGTCAGATCCCTGAGTTCGTGACCCACAGGTCGGCCAGGTCCGGGTCGCCGATCACCTTCGGCACCGGCACCCGGTTCCACAGGGCCAGGTACAACTGATCGGCGGGACCGGCGAGTTCGGCCACCGCGTCATGGGACGCGCCGGGTTCCGCGACGGGCGGCCGCTCCGACAGCCGTACGGTCCAGGCCGCGTCCGTGTCCACCGCGCGCACCCCCAGCACCCGCGGCCGCTCGCTGCGCACCCGGCTGCGCGTGCGGGCGTGGAAGCCGCGCAGCAGTTCGTCGATGCCGTCGACCGCGAAGCCGGTGCCGACCGGCGAGGCCGGGCCGCCCCGCGCCGCCTCGGCGTCGTACCGGTGGACGGTCGTCTCGTGGGCCTGCCGGCGGAGCCAGAACGCCAGCGGTGAGGAGACGGGGGCCGGGTGGAAGGTCCAGCACGTCACGTCCCGCGGTGCGGCGCCCAGGGTGCCGACGAGCCGGCGGTGGCCGTCCCGGTACCAGTCCGTCAGTTCCGCGCCGTCGATGTCCGGGGGCACGGGGATCGGGCGCGGCGAGGTCTCGGCGTCGGCGACGACACCGGCGGCCCACCGGTGGATGGTGCCCGTGTGCCGCAGCAGGTCGCGCACCTGCCACTCCGGGCAGGCGGGCACCGGGGCGTCGAGCCCCGCCTCGTCGGCGGCCGTGGCCAGCAGGCGGCCCTCCCGGTCGAGGATCTCGAGAAACTCAGCAGTCTCCATGCCGCGAGTCTGCCGGATGCTCGGCGGCCCCTGCCGCCGGTACCCCGGCCGAAGGCCGGGGAGGAACCGCGCGACCGGTCACGACGGCACCGCGGCCGGCGGAAGGCACACCGCGGTACTTCCGGCGCAGCGCTCAGCGCAGCAGGAACCCCACCGCGTACCCCAGGGCGTTGACCGCCCAGTGCAGGGCCATCGGTGCCAGCAGGGAGCCGCTGCGGTCGCGCAGCCAGCACAGCAGGCAGCCCGCCACGGCCGTGAAGAGCACGGCGCCGACGTCCACCAGGACCGCCCCGGCGGCCGAGTGCCCGAAGAGCGAACCCAGCGTCGGCTTGTCCTTGTTGAGGTTCAGCGAGGGGAGGATGTGCCAGAGCCCGAAGAGCACGGAGGAGAGAACGGCGGCCGTGGTGGCCGTGCGCAGACGGCACAGCAGCGCGAACAGCACCCCGCGGAAGGCGGTCTCCTCCAGCAGGACCGTCCCCACGGGCACCGCGACCAGCACCTTGAAGGCGATCTCGGCACCGCTCAGCGCGTTGGTCCGCTGGTCCGCGAACAGCCCGCGGGTGACCGGCAGCAGGGCCGCGCACAGGTAGACCGCCGCTACGATCCCGATCAGGGTCGCCCCCCAACGCGCCCCTTCCCCAAGGGTGTTCCGTTCGAGTCCCAGCTCCGCCCAGCCACCCCCGGCCCAGAACAGCAGACCCACCAGGACGGCCGAGGTGAGCACCGCGGTGAGCAGGATCCAGGACCCGGCCCAGCGGTTGTCCAGCAGGTTCGCGCACACCAGCACGGCCACCACCGCCACCACGGCGATACGGGTGGGGAGCCGGGGGATCCGAGGGAGCGGCATGGCGGGCGGGGTGTCAGAACCCGGCCGGAGCACGACGCGGCAACCGGGTCGCGCGGAGCCCGCCGCCACGACCCCGGCCCGGCACGGCGCCGAGGCCGGTGACGACCCCGGTACCTGCACTCCGCGGCGGCTTTCCGGTATCGATGGCACGGGCGGTGACCACGCCCGTCGCGGCCGCGACCCCGTCGGCGGGCGCGGTGGCGTGCTCGGCAGTCCGGGCCAGGGCCATGCCCACCACGATGGGACACCTCCTGCGGCTGCGCACCTTTTCCCGATCTTCCGGATGCGGTCGCGGGTGCGGTGACCGATCGTGGTCCGGAGGTGACGAAGTGAGTGGTGCGGGCAGGGCTCTGAATCGTACGAAGGACTGGACCCGGCGGACGGCGGCGCGGGTGCGCCGGCACCTGGGCCCCGACCGGGTGGTCCGGCGGCGGCCGTGCTGGGGCGGGATCGCGGTGGCGCTGCTGTGCTACTGCCTGTCCCTCACCCCGTCCCTGCTCCCGCGGGCCTGGTGGCTGCAGGGACTCGCGGCCGGTGTCTCGGCGGCCGTCGGCTACGCCGTCGGGGCCGTGGCGGAGACGCTTGCCCGGCTGCTGCTCCGCTGGGCCGGCGTCCGCGTCCGGCGGCGGGTCCGGCGTGCCCTGTGGGCGGCCCTGGCCGTGCTCGGCGCCGCCGCCGTGGTCACGGCCACCGCCTGGAGCGTCCGCTGGGAGGGCCAGGTCCGCCGGGCGGTGAACCTGCCCCCGCACCTCGTCCGGTGGCAGTGGGCGCTCGTCCCCGTCGTGGCCGCACTCGTCGCCACGCTGCTGCTCCTGGCCGCCCGGACGGTACGCCTCGGCACCCGCGTCGTCGCCCACGCGTTCGGCGCCCTCGTCCCGCGCTCCGTCGCCTACGCCACCGGGGTCGTCCTCACCGCCTTCGTGATCGTCGGAGTCGTCCAGGGCTTCCTGCTGCGCGCCGCACTGGACGCGATCGAGAGCGCCGCGTCCCTCGCCGACCAGGGCACCACCAAGGGCGTCCACCGGCCGGGGCTGCCCACCCTCTCCGGCAGCCCCGAGTCCGCCGCTCCGTGGGACACCCTGGGGGCCAAGGGCCGTGACTTCGTCGGCACCGCCACGTCCCGCGCCGACATCGCCGCCTTCACCGGGCGCCCGGCCGAGGATCCGGTACGGGTCTACGTCGGCCTGCGCTCCGCCGACACCCTCGACGAACGCGCCGCCCTCGCCGTACGCGAACTCGAACGCACCGGCGGCTTCTCCCGCAGGATCCTCGCCGTCATGGGCACCACGGGCACCGGCTGGATCAACGACCAGGGCAGCAAACCCCTGGAGTACCTGTGGGGCGGCGACACGGCCATGGTCGCCATGCAGTACTCCTACCTCCCCAGCTGGGTCTCCGCGCTCACCGAGGACGAGGCCGCCGCCACCGGACGAGCCCTCTTCGACGCCGTCTACGCCAAGTGGCGGACCCTCCCCGCCGCCTCCCGGCCCCGGCTGCTCGTCTACGGCGAGAGCCTCGGCTCCTTCTCCATGGAGTCCGCCCTGAACGGCTCCCTGCCCACGCTCGTCGCGGAGACCGGCGGCGCGCTGTTCGTCGGGCCGACCTACGACAACCCGCTGTGGAAGTCGGTCACCGCGAAACGGCAGCCGGGCAGCCCCGAGTGGCGGCCGGTGGTCGCCGACGGGGCACATGTGCGCTTCGCGCAGGTACCGGCGGACTACGCCGTCCCGGACGCGCCGTGGGGCGAGCCGCGCGCGGTCTACCTCCAGAACGGCTCCGACCCCGTCGTCTGGTGGTCGCCCGACCTCGCCCTCCACCGGCCGGACTGGCTGGACCGGCCGCGCGCCCGGGACGTCTCACCGGCGATGCAGTGGTATCCGCTGCTGACCTTCTGGCAGGTGGCCTGCGACCTGGCCGGCGCCGACAGCGTCCCGGACGGCTTCGGCCACCGGTACGGCACCCTGCCGACGAGCGCCTGGGCCGAGATCACCAGCCCACCGGAGTGGACGTCCGCCGACACGGTGCGGCTGGCCGGGATGCTGGAGTCGGTGCGGGAACCGGGCCTGCTGGACTGACGGCCCGCTCAGTGCCCCGCCGTGCGCCGGGTCAGGAGCGCGATGGCCGCGGCGGTGGCGGCGAGGGCGGCGACCGTGGTGAGGGCGGTGGGCAGGGAGAGCCAGTCCGCCATGAAGCCGATGGCGGGCGGCCCCAGCAGCATGCCGCCGTAGCCGAAGGTGGAGGCGATGGCGACGCCGTCGGGGCCGGCCAGCCGACCCGCGCGTTCGACGGCGACGGGGAAGAGGTTGGCGAGGCCGAGCCCGGTGATCGCGAACCCGGTCAGGGCCGCCCACAGGGCCGGGGCGAGCGCGCCGAGCAGCATGCCGGTCGCGGCGGTCAGGCCGCCGAACACCAGGGTGCGCGTCTGGCCCAGGGCTTCGAGCAGCCTTGTCCCGCTGAGCCGGCCGACCGTCATGGCGAGCGCGAAGCAGGAGAAGCCGATCGCGGCCGCGCCGGGTGCGGCACCCAGGTCCTGCTCCAGGTGCAGGGCGCTCCAGTCGGCCATGGCCCCCTCGCCGTAGGCCGTGCACAGGGCGATCAGACCGAACGTGACGACGAGCAGCCGGGTGCGGGGTGCCAGGCGGCGCGGTGCGGAGGTGCCCTGCGGCACGTCGTCCCCGGGGGTGGCCGGCGGGGGAGTGCGAAGCAGGGTGCGGCCCGCGACAAGGGTGACGAGGAGGCCGACGGCGGTGAGGGAGAGCAGGTGCTGCGTGGGGGTCAGCGCGCCCGCGATCAGTGAGCCCAGACCGGAGCCGAGCATGCCGCCCAGGCTGTAGGCGGCGTGGAAGCTGGGCATGATCGGCCGCCGCAGGGCTCGTACCAGGTCGACCGCGGCGCTGTTGAACGCGACGTTGATGCCGCCGTAGGCGCTGCCGAAGACGAGCAGTACGGCGCCGAGGGCGGGAACCGAGTGGGTGAGCGGGGGCAGGGCGACGCTGAGGGAGAGCAGGACGGCGCAGACGACGGTCACCGGGTGCGAGCCGTAGCGGCGGCACAGCCGTCCGGTGAACATCATCGTGATCACGGCCCCGGCCGACACACCGAGCAGGGCGAGCCCCAGGGCACTGGCCGAGGCGCCGGTCTGTTCCTTGATGGCAGGGATACGGACGACCCATCCCGCGAAGACGAAGCCGTCCATGGCGAAGAAGACGGTCAGGGCGACACGGAGCCGGGCGAGGGAGCTGCCGGGCACGACGTTGTGCATCCGGGTTTTGTTTATTAGCGGCACAAACGCAGGCTAGGTGAGGGACGCCGATCGGGACAAGGCGTTGCCCGGATGCCGCATCCACGCGCGTGAGCGAGCCCACGATCCGGCCGGCCGGCTTCCGCGCTCGACCATCCGGTGTCGTTGTCGCCACAGACCCTGGAATCGAACCGGAAGGGAGCACACTGGCCCTTCCGGAGCAGACCTGACGGAGCCCCGACCGCGGCTGCCGTCGGATGTCGGCCTCGGGCCGGCGGGCGTTGCGGGGTGCGTCCGGGGCCGTCGGCGGCACAGGGTCCGTGACGACGGGGAGGCGCAGTGCTGACGCGGAGGGCGGTGGGTGTGCCGGCGTCCGGGGCGACGGGTGTGCCGCTCCGCAGGAACTGGCGGTTCCAGGTCTTCTGGGCAGGGGCCGTCAGCTCTCTGCCGGGTCTCCGGACGGCAGGGCTCGCGTATCCGCTGCTCGTCCTGGCGCTCCCCGGCTCCCCGGCTCCCCGGCGACCGCGGGCGCGTTCGGGGCGGTGCAGACCGGCACCATGCTCGTGCCGGCCGTGCCCGGCGGGGTCGTCGCCGACCGGGCGGATCGCAGGGTGGTTCTGGTGGGTGCGCTGGGGCTCCAGGCGGCCGCGGTCGCCGGCGTGCCGGTCGCGATGGCGCTGCACGGCCTCACCGTCGCCCAGTTCATGTCCGCCGCGGTCCTCCTCGGCGCCGGCATCGCCTTCGGCGGCCCGTCCGCATGCTCGCGCTGCGCTCCCTGGTCCCGCCCGAGCAGCTGAGCCGGGCGCTGGTGCAGGAGGAGGTGCGTACCAGCGGCGGCAACCTGATGGGCGCGCCGCTCGGCGGTGCCCCGTTCGCACTCGGCGACAGCCTGCCCTTCGTCGCCTCGGCGGTCGGTTGTGTGCTCGCGGACCATGGACAAGGAACTGAGGGGCGCCGTGTGGCCCGTCGACCGACCGGGCCCGGAGAGCGGCGAGTGACCGGCCCCGGAGACCGGCGAGGACCTCGGCCGCGGCGAACCGGGACCTCTTATTCCGTAAGGGCGGCAGCCGTACGGAGGTGCGGTGCCCGCGGCGCGGAGCGAGCCGGACCCGCGGCGGGCGTCGACCGGGCCCCGCGTGAACTGGCCGGCTTCAGGGCGCCCGCTCCGGGCGTCCGGCCGGTCCGGGAACGGGTCCGCCGAGGGGGCCGGCGCCCGTCCCGCCGCCGTCCCGCCGTGCATGCCTGTCGGCCAGGGCCGTGAGGTAGCCGCGCAGCATGACCTTGGCCTCGTCGAGGAGGGCGGCGTCACCCTCGGCGTCGCGGCGGAAGGCCTCCTGGGCGAGCGCGTCGGCGGCGAGGACGGCGGCATGGCAGGCCGGGCCGAGCCCCGCCGTGTCACCGGCGATGCCGAGCGCGAGCAGCACCCGGCGCACCCCGTCGGCCATCCGGCGCTTGTGCTCCCGGTCCGCCGCCCGGGTCCGGTCGGTCAGACCGCTGCCGAACCACAGGGCCCGGAAGCCCTGTTCGGCGCGGTAGAGCCCGGCGTAGGTGTCGATCAGCACGCCGACCGGGTCGGACCAGCGCTCGGTCGCGGCGTCGCGCACGAACTCCTCCATCACCGCTTCGAGCTGGGCGAAGTAGGTCGCGGCCAGCGCGTCGATGATCGCGTCCCGGTCCGGCAGGTATTGGTACAGCGAGCCGACCGAGACCCCGGCCTCCGCCGCGACCCGGGTGGTGGTCAGCCCCGGCACGCCCTCGGCGATCAGCACGCGCTCGGCCGCCTTCAGTACCCGCGCCAACCGGGCTCTGCTGCGGGCCTGTTGGGGAGTGCGGCGCAGCACAGCCCCGGTCTCCCCGGCGGCCGGGTCGGTCACAGGACCACCCCTGAATCTGAACGTGACTTTGTTTCAGGTTTACGTTACCGTCGCGGCCATGACGGACTCAAGCTCCGCGCTGGTTCAGGAACGGGCCGCGGTGGCGGACGTCTGCCGTCGCCTGGGAGCGGCGGGCCTGCTGGTCGGAACGGCGGGCAACGTCAGCGTGCGGGTGGGCGACCGGGTCGCGGTCACCGCGACCGGCGCCGTGCTCGCCCAACTCACCGCGGGCCAGGTGACGGTGGTCGACCTCGACGGCGAGGTCGTCGCCGGGACCCTGGAGCCGACCTCCGAACTCGACCTGCACCTCGGGGTCTACCGCCGTTTCGGCGCCGGCGCGGTCGTCCACACCCACGCGCCGATGGCCACCGCCCTCTCCTGCGTCCTGGACGAACTTCCCTGTGTGCACTACCAGTTGCTCGCCCTCGGCGGCACCGTGCGAGTGGCGCCGTACGCCACCTTCGGCACCCCGGAACTCGCCGAGTCGGTGCTCGCCGCGCTCGACGGCCGCAGCGCCGCGCTGATGGCCAACCACGGCTCGGTCACCGTCGGCCCCACCCTCGACAAGGCCGTCGAGAACGCCCTGTTGCTCGAATGGGCCTGCGGTGTCTACCAGCACGCGGCGGCCCTCGGAACGCCCCGGGTCCTGGACGAACGGCAGCAGCTCGCGGTGATCGAGGCCGCGATCGCCCGGAACTACGGCACCACCCGATCCCTGCAGGAGGGCAAGCCATGAGAGTCGTCACGATGGGCGTGCACGTGCTGGACGTCCTGGTCCGGCCGGTGGACGCGATACCCGAGGGCCAGGGCGCCACCCTGGTCGAGGACATCAGGATGACCGCGGCCGGGACCGCCGGCGGCACCGCACTGAGCCTCGCCAAGCTCGGCGCCACCGTGCGCAGCGCCGGGGCCGTCGGCGCCGACGCGACCGGCGACATGCTCGTGCAGTTGCTCCACAAGGCCGGGATCGACACCGGGTTCCTCGTCCGCCGTACCGACACCGCCACCTCGGCGAGCGTCCTGCCCATCCGTCCCAACGGCGACAGGCCCTCCCTGCACCTGCTCGGCGCCAACATCACCTACGGCGTCGGCGACGTGCCCTGGGACGCCCTCGCCGAGGCCGACCATCTCCACCTCGGCGGCCCGGAGTTGATCGGCGTCGAGGCCGCGGCGCGCATCCTGCACTTCGCCAGGGAGCACGGCGTGACGACCTCCGTCGACCTGCTCGCGCCCGGCGTGCTCGGCAGCTTCGAGCAGATCGCGGCCGCGCTGCCGTACGTCGACCACCTCCTGCCCAACGACGACCAGGTGCTGGGCTTCTCCGGCGAGGACGACCTGCTGGCGGGCGCGAAGAAACTGGTCGGCGCCGGCGCCGGGCTGGTCGCGGTCACCCGCGGCGGCGACGGCGCACTGCTGGTCACCGCCGAGGGCGCCGAACCGGTGCCCGCCTTCGAGATCGACGTCGTGGACACCACCGGCTGCGGCGACGCCTTCTCGGCCGGATTCGTCTACGGCATCGGCCTGGGCCGCACCCCGCACGACGCCGCCGTCCTCGGCAACGCGGTGGCCGCCCTGGTCGCCCAGGGCCTCGGCAGCGACCACGGGGACTTCGACCTCGCCGCCGCCGACGCGTTCGCGGCGGCGGGTACCAGGCGCGTGTAGACCGGGTGTCGGACCCGCACAACGCGTGCCGCCGACCGGGGTCGTCCCGGACGCCCGAGAGGTACCTCCCGTCCCTCGAACCACTGAATTCCTGCGGATGTCCACTCGTCCCGGGCGCCTGTGTTCGGGCCGGCTCCGGCAACAGCTCGGTTAATAACTGCTCGCTGGTTGGTTACCGGAGAGTGAGCGGGCCATGATGGCCTCATGACGTTGGCCTTGCGCGCTCTGGCGCAACTGGCGACCTGGCCCGACCTGACCCAGGCCGTACCGAGCTGCGGCCTGGGTCAGGGCGTGAGTTCGGCGCAGGGCGAGATCGCGCACTTCCACTCCGACCGCGATGTGGACCTGCGTCTCACCGCGCATGCCATCCGGCACTTCGCCAAGAACCTGAAGAACACCGGAGCGATCCGGATCGTGCCGGGCTCGCAGTGGGTGACCATACGTCTCGACGCCGCGAGCGACGTCGACCTGCTGCTGACCCTGGTGAGCGTCGCCCTCCAGGCCCAGCAGAGTTGGCCCGACCCGGCCGACCGGCCCGTGTTCGGCTGCAACGACCAGCGGGGTGCGGGATTCGTCAGCGCGGACACCAGCGGGATGTGACCAGGCGGCGACTGCCGGGCCGGTGCCGGGTCGCGCTCACACGGTCAGGACCCGGATCCCCGCCTCCTCGAACCGGCCTACCGTCTCCGGCGCCGCCGCCGTGTCCGTGACCAGGACGTCCACCAGCTCCGCCGCGCAGATCCGGGCGAACGCCCGCCCGCCCAGCTTGCTGGAATCCGCGGCGACCACCACGCGGGCCGCCCGCTCGCACAGCAGCCTGTTGACGGCGGCCTCCCCCTCGTCGTGGGCCGCGGCCCCGTGGACGAGGTCGAAGGCGACCACGCCGAGCACCGCCACATCGAGGGTGATCTGGCCCAGCACCCCGGCCGCGAGCGGTCCGATGAGCTCGTACGACTGCGGGCGCGCCACCCCGCCCGTCACCACGATCTTGAACTGGGGCCGCACCGCGAGCTCGTTGGCGATGTTGAGCGCGTTCGTGACGACCGTCAGCGCCGGCGTGCCGGTGGTGAGGTCTCCGCGTACGGCCAGGGCGCGGGCCACCTCCGTGGTGGTCGTACCGCCCGTCAGTCCCACCGCCTCGCCCGGCTCGACCAGGTCCGCCACCGCCTTGGCGATCCGCTGCTTCTCCGAGGCCTGCCGCGCCGTCTTGTAGCGCAACGGCAGCTCGTACGACACCCCGTGCACCACCGCCCCGCCCCGGGTGCGCACCAGCATCTGCTGCTCGGCGAGCTGGTCGAGGTCCCGCCGGATGGTGGCCGCGGAGACCGCGAGCTCCGCCGCCGCCTCCTCGACCTCGAGGCGACCGCGCTCGACCAGCAATTCGAGCAGCGCCTGCCAGCGGGCGTCGCGCGACATCCGCCGCCTCCGTTCCTCGGCATTTCGGTGGCTGCCGGTGACCCTAGCGCACCTGAATGTCGAACCGATGCTTGGTTGTGCTTGAAAGATGGCTCTACCGTGCAGGAACAATCACGATGGGCCGCCACCATCAAGTCCTGGAAACGGACGCGGAGTCGGGTGACGTCGGCGGTCAGTACGGCGGACCGGCGCCCGCCGCCCGGACTACCCGCGCCTGACCGCCTTCAGCACCACGAACTTCGGGTCGCTCGCCACCAGTTGGCTGTTGCCGAACAGGCGGCGCAGCGTCACGTGGTAGCCCAGGTGCCGGTTGCCGACCACCCACAGCTCGCCGCCCGGCCGCAGCGCCCGCTTCGCGCCGCTGAACATCCGCCACGCCGTCGCGTCGGTGGTCGCCTGGTGGGAGTGGAACGGCGGGTTGTTCAGCACCACGTCCACGCTGCCGTCCGCGACCCCGGCCAGCCCGTCGCCCACCCGGAACTCGGCGTGCCCGGGGACCCCGTTCGCCTTGTAGGTGGCCTCTGCCGAGGCCACCGCCTGGAACGACTCGTCCACGAACAGCACCTCGGCCGTGGGATCGGCCAGTGCCACCGCCGTACCCACGACCCCGTTCCCGCACCCCAGGTCCACGATCCGGCGGCCGTCCCGGGGCAGATGCGCCAGGAAGAACCGCGTCCCGATGTCGAGCCGGTCGGCGCAGAAGACCCCCGCGTGGTTGACGACCGTACGACCGGAGACCGCGCCGATGCCGTCGGGAAGCGGGTAGCTGTACGGCCACGGATTCGACGGGCGGTCGAGCGCCGGATCGGGCGTGCAGTGGATCAGCCGGGCCTTCTGCTCGGCGAGCGAGGTCCGGGTCGGCCCGAGGATCCGCTCGAACAACCGGAGCGTGGACGTGTGGATCTCCTTGACCATGCCGGTCCCGATCACGACCGTGCCCGCGTGCACGGCGGGCGCCAGCCGCAGCAGCTGGTCCTCGAGGAGCGCGAGGCTCTTCGGCACCCGCACCAGCAGCACGTCCACCCGGTCCGGCGGCGGATCCTGCGTGGTCAGCAATTGCACGGTCCCCGGCTCGACACCCGCGCGCGCCAGGTTCGCGCGGGTCGCCTCCTGGCTCAGGTACGAGTCGGTGATCTGCACCGGCCGGTGCGCCGCCAGTGCCGTGACCAGCGCGCCCCAGCGGTCGCCGAGCACTACGACCGTGCCGGACAGCCCGGTGCGCTCCCGGTCCAGATGCCGCAGCAGGTACGCGTCGGAGGCGTCCCAGGCACGCAGCCGGTCGCGCGGGTCGTCCGGGAAGCGGGACAGCTCGAACTCGCCCCAGGCAGTCGTCATACGGTCGCTCATCGTGCCTCCAGGCTAGCGGAGCCGCAGCTCAGGCCCGGTCGGGCAGGATGGGGGCATGGAGGATGAACTGTTCCCGAGGGCGCGCGCCCGCATCGCGCCGGGCGCCGTGCACGTCCCCGACTGGCTGGACACGGACCGGCAGCGCGCGCTGCTCGCCGCCTGCCGCGACTGGGCCCGGCCGCCGGCGGGCCTGCGCACGGTCCGCACGCCCGGCGGCGGCACGATGAGCGCCCGCCAGGTCTGCCTGGGCTGGCACTGGTACCCGTACGCCTACGCCCGCACGGCCGTTGACGGCGACGGCAGCCCCGTCAAGCCGTTCCCGGGCCGGCTCGGCGAACTGGGCCGCCGCGCGGTGACCGACGTCCTGGGCCCGGCGGCGGTCGGCGGATTGTCGTACGACATCGCACTGATCAACTTCTACGACGCCGACGCCCGTATGGGCATGCACCGCGACGCCGACGAGAAGTCGGACGCGCCGGTGGTGTCGCTGAGCCTCGGGGACACCTGCGTCTTCCGCTTCGGCAACACGGAGAGCAGGGGCAGGCCCTACACGGACGTGGAGCTGCGGTCGGGAGATCTGTTCGTCTTCGGTGGCGTGAGCAGGCTCGCGTATCACGGAGTGCCGAAGGTGTATCCGGGGACGGGCCCTGTCGACCTGGCACTGTCCGGACGGCTGAACATCACTCTGCGCGTCAGCGGCCTCTGACGCGCTTGGCCCGGAGCCTCCTGTCAGGGGTGCGGGGACCGCACGACCAGCCTCGACGCACCGGCACTGTCCAACACTAGGGATCATGGCAGACTCCCTCCCATGAGCGGAAACGCGGCCCCCGGCCCGACGGGGAACGGAACCTCGAAACCCCGGTTGGACCGAGGGCGCGGCGCACTCGGCCCCGCCCTGGAACTCGTGCACACCGGCCGCGCCCCCACCCGCGCGGTGCTCACCGCCGAACTCGGCGTCACCCGGGCCACGGCCGGCGCCGTCGCCGCCGAACTGGAGTCGCTCGGCCTGATCAGGGTCGACGCCCACCCGGGCGCCGCCGCGGGTTCGCAGGGCCGCCCCTCGCACCGCCTGGAGGTCGCCGAGAACGGCCCCGTCGCACTCGCCGCGCAGGTCCACGCCGACGGTTTCCGCGCGGCGTTGGTCGGCCTGGGGGGCCGGATCGTCGCGACCGCGCCCGGCTGCGAGACCGTCGACGCCGACCCCGCGAAGGTGCTCGGCTCGGTGGTCGAGGCGGGCGCCGACCTGCTGCGCGGCACCGGCCTCCGCTGTGTCGGCGCAGGTCTCGCCGTGCCGTCCGCCGTCGCCGAACCGGAGGGCCTCGCCCTCAACCCCCTCCATCTGGCCTGGCCGGTGGGGGCGCCGGTACGCCGGATCTTCGCGGAGTGCGTGCGCGCGGCCGGCATCACCGGCCCCGCGTTCGCCGGCAACGACGTGAACCTGGCCGCGCTCGCCGAGCACCGGCACGGCGCGGGCCGGGGTGCCCGGGACCTGCTCTGCGTGGCCACCGGGCACCGGGGCGTCGGCGGCGCGCTGGTCCTGGACGGCCGCCTGCACACGGGGAGTTCCGGCCTCGCCCTGGAGGTCGGCCACGTACCCGTGAACCCGGAGGGCCGCCCCTGCCACTGCGGCAGCCGGGGCTGTCTGGACGTGGAGGCCGATCCCCTGGCGCTGCTGATCGAGGCGGGCCGCGATCCCGGCCCCGAGGTGTCGCTGCTGCGGCAGGCCGAGGACCTGGTCCGCGCCCACTACGCCGACCCGACCGTCCGCCGGGCCACCGAGGCCCTGATCGACCGCCTCGGCCTCGGACTGGCGGGACTGGTCAACATCCTCAACCCCGACCGCATCATCCTCGGCGGCCTGCACCGCACCCTCCTGGACGCCGACCCGGAGCGGCTGCGCGCCGTCGTCGCCGACCGCAGCCTGTGGGGCCAGAGCGGCAGCGTGCCGATCCTGCCGTGCACGCTGAGCCACAACAGCCTGGTGGGAGCGGCTGAGTTGGCCTGGCAGCCGGTACTGGACGACCCACTCGGGGCGCTTCGGTAGCGGCCGACCGCGCGGCCCGGTCACCACCGCGCCGTCGGACCCGACCATCCGGTGGACCCCCCCGTACCGCAGCAAGGGCGAACGCAGGGATCACGCCGCGGTGTACTCCCCGGGAGGTACGTGCGGTGCCGTCGGCCGCAGGACGACGCGGCCCCCTCCCGGCGGTCAGTCTCGTTGCATCACACCGAGACTCCGGGGAGTTGACCGACATGCACAACATGGCGAACTGGAACGGCGGGCCCGGCCCGTGGATTCTGTTCCTCCCGCTGATCTGGGCGGCCGTCGTGATCGGCGCCGTCACGTTCCTGCGCCGCACCGTGTGGCGCGGCCGCGGTGGACCCTGGCGCCCGATGGACGCCGGTCGTCCGGCCGGCGACTCGCCGCTCGCGGTGCTCGGCCGTCGCTTCGCCTCCGGCGAGATCGACGAGGACGAGTACTGGCGCCGGCTGTCCGTCCTGGAGGAGCAGTTCGGCCGTGTCGGCAAGGGGGGCGCGGTATGACGGAGCGGTAGTGCCGGGGTGAGACTCGGCGAGGAGACTCACCGCCCGCTCAACTGGCGACAGCCGAGCGGGCGGGAGCGTGTGCGGCGCCCGGGACCGCGGCGGTCACGTGCGCGTGGGCCGGGGCCCCGGCCGGCGCGTGCGCGACGGTGGGTGCGGCGGCGGTCCCGGGGTCCGGGTCGACGATCAGGCGGGGTGCCGCCGGTTCGGCGGCGCGGCGCTGCGGACGGGCGGCGGCCACCGGGGTCACCGTCGGTGCCGGCAGGGTGAACCACACGACCTTGCCGTCGTCGTGCGGCCGTACCCCCCAGCTCTCACTGACGGCGGCCACCATCGCGAGGCCTCGCCCGCAGGTGGCCATCGGCGCGATCTCCGTGCCGTCCTCGACCACCGGAAGGCGCGGATCGTGGTCACGGACCGACACCGTGAGGCGGTCGAGCTGGAGCTCGATCTCCACGGTGCAGTTCTTGTCGGTCCGGGCGTGCCGGTGGACGTTGGTGAGCAACTCCGTCACGCCGAGCGCCGCCCGGTCGATCAACGGGTCGAGATGCCAGTAACGCAACTGCGCAGATACGATTCTGCGGACCTGACCGATCCGCGACGGCAAGGCTTGGAGCTCCACCGAGCAGTGTCTGCTTGGGTGTTCGATCACGACTGCGACTCCCCGACGTGAGGTCCGGAAGAACACGGAGAACGGATCCAGCAGGGCGCCGCCGTCCATGGGGCCGCCTGCTGTCGTGGCCGGCGGGCTGGTTCGCAGCGTTATCGCCGGTAAACCCAGAGTGACGTGAGACAAGCGTGACCCAGTGCGTCCGGTCCCGCAACTCGCCGTGGTCCGGTGGTCACGCTCCGCAGCTCCGCGTGGTTCAGTGGTCGCGCCCGGCGGCCCGCCGTACCGCCTCGATGAAGCGGCGCGCCGCCGGCGGACCCGGCTCGCCCGGCGCCGGGTCGTGGTCACCCAGGGTGAGTGAGTAGCGCTGGCCGTTGAGGTCGGCCAGGGCCCGGTCCTCCGACGCGAACCACGGCTTCGAGGCCCGTACCGCCTGGACGGGCGCGCTGTCGATCTCGCTGCCGTAGCTCGTGAGCAACTGCAGCCTGCCGTCCGTTATCCGGACCTGCCCGGCCCGGGTGAGCGATCGCAGCCGCTTGTCGATCCGCACGCCCGTCGCCGTGAACTCCGGCTCCGCCATCCTGCCCCGCCCCTTTTCGAGTACGTCGGCCGCCGTCCGCGGGCTTGTGGCCTCGGCCCGGCGCGCTCCGGCTCGTGTCGTGGTCCAGTGTGCGCCCCCGTTCGGGACGTTCGTCCCGTCCGGTGGCAGTCTGCCCGCCCCCGGCGTGGAGCACCAGTGCGCACGGGCCGCCGGGCGGGGGGCGCTCGGAGCATTCGCCGCCGTGCGCCCCCGAAGGGTTCGGGCCACGGTCCGGCGCTGTTCCCCAGGGGGGCCTTTGAGGCGCTCAAAGATGCGTTTATGCAGGTGAGAAGCGTGTGGAAGGTGTCTATGATCGGGGCGTCGGCCGCGTTCGGGCGCCGTCGGCGCGAAGCCTAAGGAGTCCTGCCGTGAGCACCACCCCGCAGATCCGGACCGGCGCCACCCTCGACGTCGACCGCAGCGACGCCGTCTACCGCGACTGGCTCAAAGAGGCCGTCCGCAAGGTCCAGGCGGACGCGAACCGCTCGGCGGACACGCACCTGCTGCGCTTCCCGCTGCCCGAGGCCTGGGGCATCGACCTCTACCTCAAGGACGAGTCGACGCACCCGACGGGAAGCCTCAAGCACCGGCTGGCCCGCTCGCTCTTCCTGTACGGCCTGTGCAATGGCTGGATCCGGCCGGAGCGCCCGGTGATCGAGGCGTCCAGCGGTTCGACGGCCGTCTCCGAGGCGTACTTCGCCAAGCTCATCGGCGTGCCCTTCATCGCCGTCGTGCCGCGCACCACCAGCGCCGAGAAGTGCCGCCTCATCGAATTCCACGGCGGACAGTGCCACTTCGTGGACGACCCCCGGAAGGTGTACGAGGAGTCCGCGCGTCTCGCGGCGGAGTCCGGCGGCCACTACATGGACCAGTTCACCTACGCCGAACGGGCCACGGACTGGCGCGGCAACAACAACATCGCCGAATCCATCTTCCGCCAGCTGGAGTTGGAGCGGTTCCCGGAGCCGGCCTGGATCGTCGCCACGGCGGGGACCGGCGGCACGTCGGCGACGCTCGCGCGCTATGTCCACTACACCCAGCGCGACACCCGGATCTGTGTCGCCGACCCCGACAACTCCTGCTTCTTCGAGGGCTGGACCACCGGCGATCCGGACGTCACCTGCGACTGCGGGTCCCGCATCGAGGGCATCGGGCGGCCGCGGATGGAGCCGAGCTTCGTGATGGGGGCCGTCGACCGCATGATGAAGGTGCCGGACGCGGCGAGCGTGGCCGCGGTGCGGGCGCTGGAGAGCGCGATCGGGCGGAAGGCCGGCGGGTCGACCGGGACCGGGCTGTGGAGCGCACTGAAGATCGTCGCCGAGATGGTGGCCGAGGGGCGGCAGGGCAGCGTGGTGACCCTGCTGTGCGACCCGGGGGACCGGTACCTCGACAAGTACTACTCGGACACCTGGCTCGCCGAACAGGGCCTGGACATCGCGCCGTACGCGGCGGCGATCGGGTCGCTGCTGGAGACCGGGGTCTGGCCCGGCTGAGGCACTACCGCGACAGGCGCTGGTCCAGCTCGACGACCGCGCCCCGGAAGGCCCGGCCGAGCCCGGTGCGTGCCGCCCTGACCACGAGACGGAACGCTGCCGTGCCGTCCACGGCGAAGGTCCACTGCACGCGGGTGCCGCCGCCGGAGGGGACGAGCCGCCACTCCTCCGCGATGGCGCGCGCGCCGGGCGCGTTGGTCAGGTCCACCCGGTAGGCGTACACCTCGGGCTCCTTGGCCGCGATGATCGTCTCCCGGAACCGCCCGCCGCCCTTGAGCCGGATGTCGCGCCCGGCGCCGTCGTCGACCGACTCGGCGTGGGTCACCGCGTCGAACCACTCCGCCCAGCCCGGTACGTCGTCGTTGAGCGCGTGGAAGACCCGCTCGGGCGGTGCGGACATCTCCTGCGCGAAGACCAGACGTACGGGTGCGGTCTCGACGAAGTCGAGCCCGACGGGGCGCAGACGGCGTGCCATGGACGAGAACCCCCTTGGCCGGAAAGGCAGTTGACCCTCTCCGGCACGATAACTGGCGGCTCGTCAGATGTCTGCACCGCCGACGTGATCAGGCCTCCGGCTCGCCCGCCACCACCAGCCGGCGCAGGTGCTCCGAGATCTCCGCACGTGCGTCGGAGGGCAGCCCCGCGTCCGTGACCAGCGTGTCGACCTGCTCCAGCTTGGCGAACGAACTCAGGCCCACCGTGCCCCACTTGGTGTGGTCGGCGACCACCACGACCCGCCGGGCCGACTGCACCAGGCGCCGGTTGGTCTCGGCCTCCGCGAGGTTCGGCGTGGAGAGGCCGGCCTCCGTCGATATGCCGTGCACGCCGAGGAAGAGCAGATCGAAGTGGAGCGCCGCGATCGCCTGGTCGGCCACCGGGCCCACGAGGGAGTCGGACGGGGTGCGCACCCCGCCGGTCAGGACCACCGTCGCGGCGCCCTGGCGCTGGCCGGCGACGCGCTGGGCCGCGTGGAAGACGTCCGCGACCCGCACCGAGTTCGTCACCACGGTCAGGTCGGGGACCTCCAGGAGGTGATGCGCCAGCGCGTACGTCGTCGTACCGCCCGACAGGGCGATCGCCGTACCCGGCACGACCAGTTCGGCGGCGGCCCGGGCGATGTCCTCCTTGGCGGTCAGCTCCAGCCCCGACTTGGCCTCGAATCCCGGCTCGTGCGTGCTCGCCTCGACCACCGGCACCGCACCGCCGTGCACCTTCTCCAGCACACCCTGCCGGGCCAGCGCGTCCAGGTCCCGGCGTACCGTCATGTCCGACACACCGAGCTTGCGGGTCAGTTCGTTGACGCGTACGCCGCCCCGGCGCCGGACCTCGTCCAGGATCAGGGCGCGGCGCTGCTCCGCGAGGAGGTTCTGGTTCTCACTCACGTACGCTCCGGTCCTCTCGCCTCAAGCCGTCCGACACGCCCCGCGCACCAGCTCCGACCTGGACATTCCGTCCGGCTCCGGTGCACGGGCGCCCCATCCTTTCACGGGACCGCACGGGTTGCGCCACTCCCTGTGTCGCCGCACACATGTCATTTGGTCACCACGTGTTGCACTGGGCGTCACACGCAACGGGGAGATTCCGTGACGAGTGGTGTGCGTCACACCGGAATCGGCGATCCTGAGACCCGCACGGACACAGACCATCGGCGCGGCACGGGGGAAGTGCGAGAAGAGTGGAACGCGCGCAGGACAGCGCCACCGGCGGCGACCCCGCCGAGCGGCCCAAGACCGGGGAGCCCGCACCGGCCGGCCATCCCGCCGCACCGGAGATCGACCTGGAGCTCCTGGTCCACGGGGTCGGCGGCAGCACGCCCCAGAAGATGCTCGACGATCCGCGCACGGTGCGGATCACCGGAGACGACACCGCCGCCGTCTTCCGGCGCGCCGAGGACGTCGACGCCGAGTCCCGGCCCGGCGACTACCGCGACCGCACGGTTCCCGAGGCCTACGTCTGGTGCAACCTCACCTCGGGCAACGCCTCCCGCGCACTGTGGCTGCTGCTTCTGCCGTTCATGGTGGTCAACCTCGCCCACTGGATGCGCCCCGCCGCCGAGGACCGGCCGCGCACCGTGCGCTTCTACGGCCTGGTGGTCCGGCTCGCCGGGCTCACCCTGACCGTGCTGCTGGTCGCCGCGGCCTGCGAGGTCGCCCTGGACCTCGCCGCCTGGCAGTGCGCGGGCGTCACGGCCTGCGCCCGCCGGCACACCTGGCTCGGTTTCCTCTCGCCGGCCGGCTCCACCGGCGGCTGGTGGAGCGCCCCCGGACGCCGGCTAGCCCTGGCCGCCCTGGTCCCGGCCGCGCTCACCGGCCTGCTCTGGTACCTCTCGCACCGCACCTGGAGCGCCTACGAGTCCACCCGGCCCCTGGCCAACGACCCCGAGCCCGGCCACACCTCCCTCGCCAGTCCCGGCTTCTGGTACGGGCGCCGGCTGGTCGCCCGGCTGCGTGCCGCCCACACCGCGGCCGGCCTGCTCACCGTCACCGCCGCGGTCCTCGCACCTGCGGCCGCCTTCGACCGCGGGCCGGGCGGGACCGCCGTACTGGACACCACCGGGTGGCTGCTGACCGGTGCCCTGGTCGCCGGTGCCCTCGCCGTGGTGTGGGCGGTCTGCCGCCGGGGCCGCAGCGAGAACATCCTCGACCAGGAACTCGACCGGCACCTGGTACGGCGCCTGCCGCTCGGCGCGCTCGCCCTGCTGCTGCTCGTGCTGGCGTACGCCGGCTGGTCCCGGCCGGGGTGGCACTCCGCGGGGCGGCTCGCCGGGGACGCCACCTTCGGCGGACTGGCCCTGATCCAGGGCGCGCTGGTGATCGTCCTCGCGGCCGTCGCCCACGACCTGCACCGCCGGCTGCCCGATGCGCGCGCCGCGATGCGCGGCCTCGGCGGGCCCGCGGTCGCCCTGCTCGCCTGCGCGCTCGGCGGGGTGATCTCGGGCGGGGTCGCCCAACGGGTCTTCGACTGGCTGGACGGCACCGGCACCTCCATCGTGGGGCCTCCGGTCCTGCTGACCTGGCAGGCGTCGGTGATCCCGCCGGTGCTCGTGGTGCTGCTCGCCGCGGTCGCCCGGCTGTCCTGGACCACCTCGCGGCACGGCCGCACCGAACGCGCGGCTGTCGGCCTCGGCCACCCCGGGGAGCCTGAGGCCGCGGCCCGCAGCCGACGTGTCGCCCGGGTCCGGGCCATGGCCGGGCTGACCGACCGGACGCCGTTCCTCGTCACCGTGCTGTGTGCCGCCACGCTGGTGCTGGGCGCCGGGGCGCTGGCGGGCGCGCTGGCCACCGGAGAGACCCCGGACGCGGCGGCCGACGGGACGTACGCCCTGGTGCACGGCGCGGCCCAGACCTCGCAGGCGCTCGGCTCCTGGCTGGTCGGGCTCGGCTTCATACTCTTCGTCACCTGGGGCCGGCGCGCCTACAAGGACGCCTCCGCGCGGCGCACCATCGGCATCCTCTGGGATGTCGGCACCTTCTGGCCGCGCGCCGCCCACCCCTTCGCGCCGCCCTGCTACGCCGAGCGCGCCGTCCCCGACCTGACCTGGCGGATGGCCACCTGGACCCGCCGCACCGGCGGCCGGCTGGTCATCTCCGGCCACTCCCAGGGCAGCGTCCTCGCCGCCGCGGCCGCCTGGCAGCTGACCCCGTCGGTCCGCAGCCGGGTCGCCCTGCTGACGTACGGCTCGCCGCTGGAACGGCTGTACGGCCGCTGGTTCCCGGCCCACTTCGGCCCCGCCGAACTCGGCTCCCTGCACCGCGAGGTCGCCTGCTGGCGCAACCTCTACCGCCTCACCGACCCCATCGGCGGCCCCGTCCGGATCCCCGACGGCGACGGCCCCGAGGTCGACCACGCGCCCCTGAGAGACCCCCTCTCGTACGGCCGCACCCCGGGCCACCCGCTTCCGGCGCCGATCCTGGGCCACTCCGACTACCAGGCGGACCCGGCCTTCGCCGAGGAACGCAGGCGGCTGCTGGCCCGGCTGCGCCCGGAGCTGCCCGGCCAGCGGCCGCAACCGGGCCGCTGATCAACCGAGTTCGGGAAGGTCCTCCGGGTACAGCAGGGTGAGGTCGTCGGTGGTCGGGTCGGCGAGCTGGGCGACCCGGCTCGCGTGCCGCTCCACCATCGCCTCGAAGGTCTGCCGGGCGGTACGGCCGTTGCCGAACGCGGGGCCCTTCGGGAGCACCGTGAAGTACTTCAGCAGCGCGTCCGGGGCACCCGGAGCCAGCCGGTACTCGTGCTCGTCGGCCTGCTGCTCCACGATCCGCAGCAGTTCGTCCGGGCCGTAGTCGCTGAACGTGATGGTCCGGGAGAAACGCGACGCCACACCGGGGTTGACCGAAAGGAAGCGCTCCATCTCCTCGGTGTAGCCCGCGACGATCACCACCACGGCGTCCCGGTGGTCCTCCATCAGCTTCACCAGGGTGTCGATGGCCTCCTTGCCGAAGTCCCGCCCCGCGTCCTGCGGCGACAGCGCGTACGCCTCGTCGATGAACAGCACCCCGCCGTGCGCCCGCTGGAACGCCTCCTGGGTGCGGATCGCCGTGGATCCGATGTGCTCGCCGACCAGGTCGACGCGGGACACCTCGACCAGATGGCCCTTCTCCAGCACCCCGAGGGAGGCGAGGATCTCGCCGTAGAGCCGGGCGACCGTCGTCTTGCCGGTGCCGGGGGAGCCCGTGAACACCAGGTGCCGCTTGACCGAGGCGGCCTTCAGCCCGGCCTGCTGGCGGCGCCGGCCGACCTCGATCATGTCGGTCAGCGCACGGACCTCGCGCTTGACGCTGTCCAGGCCCACCAGCGCGTCGAGCTCACCGAGCACGGCCTTGGAGCTGCGCACCGGCTCCTCGGGCGCGGCGGGGGTGAGGAGCGGTTCCTGCTCGGTGCTGCGCTGGCCGGGGATCGCGCCCAGCAGGCCGGAGGACTGCTGCGAGGTCTGTACGACCGTTTCGAGCGCCGTGGGCGGGCGCAGGCTGCCGCTCTCGTCGCTGGTGCAGTCCTCCACCACGGGGCCGGTGCCCGACCCCGTGTCCGGACCGCCGTCCGCGAACTCGTAGCCACCGCGCGCGCACCGCTCCGTGCGGCATTTGCGCAGCGTCGTACGGCAGCCGTCGATCACGTGGAAGCCGTAGCCGCCGCTGCCGGTGACCCGGCAGTTCTGGAAGGTGCCCCGGCCGCCGGCCGACACGTAGAAGCCCGCCTCCGCCGGGGAGTCGACCGTGCAGCGCTCGATGACCGGGTCGGCGCCCTTGGTGACGATCACTCCGGTCTGGGTGCCGTCCACCGTGCAGTTGTTGAGGGTGCCGCCGCTGCCGTGGTCCCGGAACCAGGCACCGGTGGCCGCGTCCCGGATCCGGCAGTCGTCGAGCTGCGCGGTGGCGCCGTCGCTCACCGACACCGCCGTGTTGCGCACCTGGGAGAGGTCGCTGTCGACGACGTCCGCGCGGGAGCCGCGGTCCAGCACGAACAGGGCGTCCGGCACGTCGTGCACCCGGCAGGAGTCGAGGACCACGGTGGCGCCGTCGCTGACCCACACCGCCGGATAGTCGCCCGTGCTGTCGAAGATCTCGCACTGGTTGGCGTCCACGCGGGTGCCCGGGTCCCACACCGACAGCCCGTTGCGCCCGAACTGACGCACGGTCGTCCGGGTCAGCGTCAGCACCGACCGCGAGCGCAGGTCGACCGCGTTCTCCGGGATGTCGTGGATGCGGCAGTCGGCGAGGGTGAGCACCGCGTCGGTGTCGAGGGTGACCCCGTCGGCGGTGGTGCGGTGCACGTCGCAGTCGGTGAGGTGGGCCGTGGCCCGGGCGGTGACCTGCACGCCGGAGCCGCGCACCTCGTAGATCTCGCAACCCACCGCTTCCAGCGCGGAGTTCTCCCCGGTCGCCGTCATGCCGGTGCCCGAGGCGTGGTGCACCCGGCAGCGGTCGAACCGCGGACGGCCGCCGCCGCGCACCGCCACGCCCGCCTGGCCGGCCGCCACCACCTCGCACTCCTCGAACACCCCGCCGCCGCCGTCGAGTACGGCGATGCCGATGCCCGCCGGGTTGTCCACGGTGCACCGCCGTACCGTCGGCCGGGCTCCGCCGCGCACCTCGATCCCGGCGGCGGACCGGGTGACGATCCGCACGTCCAGCAGCTCGGGGGTGCCGTCCTCCACCAGCAACGCGGGCGCGGCGGCGTCCTGTCCCTCGACGTGCAGGTCCTGTACGACCGCCGAGGCGCGCACGGTGAGCGGGACCCCGTCCACGGGGGCGATGCGCACCGAGCCGGGCGAGCCCTCGGGCCCGCGCAGTGTCACCGACCGCTGGACGACGAGGTTCTCCCGGTAGGTGCCGGGCGCGACCGTGAGGACGTCGCCGTCGGCGGCGGCCTCCAGGGCGGCGGCGAGCGACGCGTACTCACCCGTGCGGCGCCGCCACCTCGATGTGCCGGTGTGCGTCACCTGGACCGTGCCCTGTGCCATGGCGTTGCCGTGCCCCCACCTCGTCGTACAGATCGCTCGCTCGCCGTGCGGGCGGCACCACGGACGGTGCCCGGCCCCTGCGGTCCGCTCGCGCGCGGGTCGATGCCGAATGCCCTTCGGCCGGTCCACCGTAGCGTGCGCCGGGGTGGTGGGTTGACCAGAGACGGAAAGGCCGTCAGCTGCCCGTCCCGGCCTTGCCCCAGTCCGGGCCCGCCCGGTCCCAGGCCTGGTCCCACCGCGCGTACCTGCGACGGACCATACGCCAGACGATCATCCGTCTGACGCCGTCGACCAGCCCCGCGGTCAGCAGGGCCGCGCCGAACCCGGCCAGCACGGCGTGCGTCGTCGCCGTCACGGCGTCCAGCGGACGGGCGGTGACGACACCCTGCTGGTCGGTCCAGACGTCGAAGTGGTCGCCCTTGTGCGGGGATTTGAGGGTCGTCAGGACCGGGCCGTGCCGCCGGGTGCCGTCGGGTGCGATCCAGTCGGCGAGGACGCGGCTGCGGGGGTCGTGCGCGCTGGTGGCGTCGGGGTCGGGCTCCACCGGGGCGTCGCCCAGCTTGCGCACCACCGTGGCCAGGACGAGATGCCGGTCGTGCTGCTCCTGCCGGACCGACCGCTGGAGGCTGTCCTCGGCGGCGGCTCCGACGACCGAGCCGAGCACCGGCGCGGCCACCACGATCAGCACCAGTGCCGCCAGGGCCACCCATGCCTCGGCCAGGTCGGTCGCGCGGCGCAGCGGATTGCGCCGCCAGCGCCACAGGCCGCGGATCGCTCGCACCGACCACCACCCCCCTTCCCGCTCCGTGATAACCCCCGCCCGGTCCGTTCACCTGAGCCGCCGGCCGAAGAGAGAGCGAAATCACCCCCGGCCGGGGCTCTCATGAACTTCTCACGACCCCCAACGACCGGGCCGCTGGCTCGGGTTCCCGGAGCGCGACGCAGATCGCCCGGAGCGCGGTCACGGCCGCCCGGCTCCCGGAACCTCAGCCGAGGACCCGGACCGGGTCCCCCACCCGGATCGTGCCGGGGGAGTGCGGTACCAGGTTCTGGCCGAAGACCAGCCGGCCGCCGAACCTGCGGTGCCGCGCGAGCGTCCACAGCGGCTCCCGGCCACGCTCGGCGGTGAACTGGTCGGTGGTGGTCACGACGCACCGGCCGCACATCTTCGCGACCCTGAACTCGACCTCGCCGATGACGATCCGCCCCCAGCCGTCCTCCGCCCAGGGCGGGGTGCCCCGCACGACCACGTTCGGCCGGAACCGGTTCATGGGCAGCGGGCCCTCGTCGGCGTGCTCGCCCCCCGAGACCAGGGAATTGAGGGCGTCCAGCGAGGCCTGCGTGGTGACCAGCAGGGGATAGCCGTCGGCGAAGCTCACGGTCTCGCCCGGCAGCGCGTGGTCCGGGTCGATCGGGCGGCGGGTCGCGGGGTCGTCCATGTGGGCGAGGCGGACGTCGGCCTCCAGATAGGCGCCGCACCAGGCATGGGCTGCCTGCGTGGCGAGGACCGCCTCGACCTTCGTACCGAAGATGTCCACCGGTACCGTGCTCCCCGGCTCGGGGACCGGCACCGTCAGGGGTGCGCGCCCGGGCGCGGACAGGCGTACGCCGCCGCCGGGCAGCGGCTCGGCAGCGGCACGCGCGAGGCGCGGCTGTACCCGCTGGGTGACGACCTTTCCCCCGTCGTCGATGAGAACCCAGCGTCGGTCACCGGCCAGCCCCCAGGGCTCCACGACGGCCTCCCGGGGCGAGAAGCCCCGGAGCGACTTGACCGGGTGAACGTGGATCGACTGCAGTTCGGCCATCCCCATGACGCCATCGTGCCAGGCGGCACGGACATCCGGGGACGCCGGTCAGTACCCGCGGTACTGCTGCTGTTGCTGGTTGTTGTACGGGTCCTGGTACGGAGCCGGCTGCGCGGGGCGCGGAGCCGCCGGGCGCATCGCCTCGTAACCCGTGCCGCCCATCATCGGACGGGGCGGCTGCGGCTGCTGCGCGGGGTAGCCGCGCGGTCCCGTCGCCTGCTGCGGGATGTATGCCGTCGGCGCCTGCTGCAGCGGAGCGGGCTGCTGCATCTGCTGCGGGTAGCCGTAGCCCGGGGCCGGCTGGGAGGGACCGGCCGGGAGGGCGGGCAGTGCCGACGGCAGCGCGGGCAGGTTGCTGAAGCTGCTGGGCGCGTCGTAGGCGGGAGGAACCCGGATCGGGGCGATCTGAGGGGTGCCCCGTTCGGCCACGAGCGAGTCGTAGATCGGAGTGTCCGGGAAGGAGGCGGAGTAGTAGCCGCCGCCATAGGTGGAGCGGGGGGAGGTCATGGCACATAAGTTAAGCCCACGATGTGCTGGTTGGGGAGACCGATAAGAGGGTTGTTTTCCGTGTCGGCAGTGACGCTGGATCCCCAATCCGAGCGAACTCGGCAAAAAAGGACGGCAATCAGCGTTTGGATCGTGTAAAGGCCGAGTTCCGAGCCGGTTACCGGCAGTTGGCCAGGGATCTTCCTGTGCCGCTCATGGGAGATCCCTGGCCCCGGGAATAGGTTGTGAGGGTAGGGATGATCTGGGGCGGCCGGGGCGTGCCCGGCGTGCCGACACATGATGGGGGCGGACATGTCAATGTCGAAAGGATCGAATACGCCGGTACCGACCACGGCACTGCGTGTCGAATTGGGCTGGCGCTCCGGCCCGGGCGCCCCCGACGCGGACGCGTCGGCGCTGCTGCTGGTCGCCGGGAAAGTGCGCTCCGACGGTGACTTCGTCTTCTACAACCAGCCCGTGCACGCCTCGGGTGCGGTCCGGCACGAGGGCAAGCGGCGCTCCGGCGACCTGGTCACCGACACCCTTTTCGTCGACCTCGCGCGCGTGGAGACCCCGATCGAGCGGATCGTCCTCGCGGCCTCGGCCGACGGCGGCTCGTTCGGGCAGGTCCCCGGCCTCTACGTCGAGGTCGGGAACGCGGCCGACGGAAGTGTTCTCGCCCGGTTCGACAGCACGGGCGCCACCGTGGAAACCGCTTTCGTGCTCGGTGAGTTGTATCGCCGGCAGGGCGGCTGGAAGTTCCGCGCGGTGGGACAGGGATACAGCAGCGGGCTGGAGGGGCTCGCCACCGACTTCGGGATCACGGTGGACGAGCCGCAGCACTCGGCGCAGCCCTCCGTGCCGCAGGGGCCCTCGCCGTCCTCGTATCCGCTCGCTCCGCCGGCCCCTGCTCCGGCCCCCGCCCCGGCTCCGGTCCCTGCTCCAGCACCGGCCCCGGCCCCTGCTCCAGCGCCGGTCGCCCCGCCGGCCGCGCCGGTTCGGCTGTCCAAGGTGACGCTCACCAAGGCGGCCCCCTCCGTGTCGCTCGCCAAACAGGGCGGTACCTCGGGCGCGCTCCGGGTCAACCTCAACTGGCAGGTCCGCAAACAGCTCCCGGGCTGGGGCGGCCGGCGCGGCGGGGCGGGCGACCTCGACCTCGACCTGTGTGCCCTGTACGAGCTCGCCGACGGCCGCAAGGGCGTCGTCCAGGCGCTGGGCAACGCGTTCGGCTCGGTGCACCGGCCCCCGTACATCCATCTCGACGGGGACGACCGCACCGGCGCCGTGTCCAGCGGCGAGAACCTCACCGTCAACCTCGATCACCGCCAGGACTTCCGCCGCATCCTGGTCTTCGTGACCATCTACCAGGGCGCCACGTCCTTCGCCGACCTGCACGCCACGGTCACCCTCCAGCCCCAGCACGGCGCCCCGGTCGACTTCTCCCTGGACGAGTGCACGGTTCCCTCGACCGTGTGCGCGCTCGCCCTGCTCACCAACACCGGCGGTGACCTCGTCGTACAGCGCGAGGCCCGCTACCTGGTCCCCGAGCGCGGGGTGAGCCCGCAGCGGACCGTCGACCGCGCCTACGGCTGGGGCATGAACTGGACGCCCGGCCGCAAGTGACGGGCGCGGACGGTCAGCCCTCGTCGGTGACGGCGCCGGGGCGCGCGTACGTGCGCCCCTTCCAGGCCGCCCCACGCCCCCGGTAGTGCTGCACCGCCGAGTCGACCGTCATCAGGAGATAGAGGAACGCGGTGAACGGCAGCAGCGGGGCGAGCCACAGCGGCTGCCGGTAGTAGCGGAGCATCGGCAGGTACGTCGCGGTCATCACCAGCCAGGCCGCGGCACCGGCGAGCAGCGTCGGCGTGCTGCCGGCGACCGCCCCGGCCAGGACCGCGGCCGGCGGCACCAGGTAGACCAGTGCGAGACCGGCGACCGTACCGAGGAGCAGCAGCGGGTTGTGGCGCAGCTGTGCGTACGCGCTGCGGGAGACCATCCGCCACAGGTCGTGCAGGCCCGGATAGGGGCGCACGCTGTCCACCCGGTCGGCGAGCCCCAGCCAGACGTGCCCTCCGGCGCCCTTCACCGCGCGGGCGAGCGCCACGTCGTCGATCACGGCGTGCCGGATGGCGTCCGGGATGCGTGCCCGTTCCGCCGTGTCGGCGCGCAGCAGGACGCAGCCACCCGCGGCTGCCGCCGTGCGCGACCCCTTCCTGCCGATCCGGCGGAAGGGGTAGAGCTGCGCGAAGAAGTAGACGAAGGCGGGGACCACGAGCCGTTCCCACAGGCTCGCCACCCGCAGCCGGGCCATCTGCGAGACGACGTCGAAGCCGCCGGTGCGGGCGGCCGCCACCAGCAGCCGCAGGCTGTCCTGCTCGTGCGCGATGTCGGCGTCCGTCAGCAGCAGGTACTCGGGGCCACGCGCGCGTGCCAGCGTGATGCCGTGCCGCACCGCCCACAGCTTGCCCGTCCAGCCCGCCGGCGGCTCACCGGGCGAGGTCACCGTCAGCGGCAGCCCGCCATGGCGCGCGGCCAGCTCCCGGGCCAGTTCCCCGGTGCCGTCCGTACTGCCGTCGTCGACCAGGAACACCTCCGCCCGCCCCGGATAGTCCTGCGCCAGCAACGACGGCAGACTCAGCGGCAGTACGGCGGCCTCGTCCCGGGCGGGGACGACCACGCACACGTGCGGCCACCGGGCCGGCTCCCCCCGGGGCGGCAGCCGGACGTCGGTGCGCCAGAAGAAGCCCTGGCAGAGCAGCAGCCACAGCCAGGCGGCCAGGGACACGGCGGCGGTCCACGTGAAGACGCTCACGCGCGCAGTCTGCCCCATCCGGCCTGCCCCCAACGGCCCATCGTCTATCGTGGCCGGGTGAAGATCGCGCTCATCGACTCCGGAATCGGCCTGCTGGCGGCCACCGCAGCGGTACGGCGGCTGCGCCCCGATGCCGATCTCGTCCTCTCCTTCGACCCCGCGGGCATGCCCTGGGGCCCCCGTACCCCCGAGGGTGTCACCGAGCGCGCCCTGGCCGTCGCCGAGGCCGCCGCCGCCCGCCGGCCCGACGCGCTGATCATCGGCTGCAACACGGCGACCGTGCACTCCCTGCCCGCGCTGCGCGCGCGTCTCGAACCCGGCATTCCGGTGATCGGCACGGTCCCGGCGATCAAGCCGGCCGCCGCCGCCGGCGGCCACGTCGCCATCTGGGCGACCCCCGCCACCACGGGCAGTGCGTACCAGCGGGGACTCATCGAGAACTTCGCGGACGGCGTACCGGTCACCGAGGTGCCCTGCTGGGGACTGGCGGAGGCCGTCGAGCACGCCGACCGGGCCGCCATCGACGCCGCCGTGGCCGCGGCGGCGGCGCTCACTCCCGGCCACGTGACGACCGTCGTCCTGGGCTGCACCCATTACGAGCTCCTGGCGGAACGTATCCGCGCCGCTGTCCAGCGCCCCGGCGCCGCCCCCCTCGTGCTGCACGGCTCCGCGGGTGCCGTGGCCGCCCAGGCGCTGCGCCGGATCGGTGCGGAGCCGGCCCCCGACGCGCCGGTCACCGGCACGGTGACCGTGCTGCTGAACGGCCGGGAGGGCGAACTGCCCGAGGCCGCACTCGACTACGCCGAGGCCAGGCTGCTCCGCACGGCCAGCCCTGTCGTGTCCCGGTGAACCCTCCGGAGTCGGCGATACCCACGATGTGAGCAGTCACCCTCCGCAACGCGGTACCCGCGCAGCGAAACCTGGGTAATCTCGTAGGCATGAGGGACCACCTCCGCGACCACTCGCCGGACGAGGACGCCTCGCACCCGGATGTCTGGACGGGGCGCGCCACGAACCGGGTCCAGTGGCTGCTGGCGCTGGTCGGGGCGGCCTGCCTGGCGCTCGGTATCGAACTGGCCGTGGACTCCGCCTGGACCTCGGGTGTCACCGCGCTGGTGATGGCCGTCGTCGGCTGTATCGCCGCCGGGCTGCTGGTCCTCTTCGGGACCCTTGCCTTCGTGCACGTCGACCTGAGACTCGACAGGGAGTGTCTCGAAGTCCGCTGCGGTCATATAGGAGTACCGCGCCGTCGCATTCCGCTCTCCCATGTGGCCGGCGCCGACTTCTCCCCGCAGATCACCCCGCGCCACTGGGGCGGCTGGGGCTACCGCTGGCGGCCCGAGAAGGGCACGGCCGTGGTCGTCCGCCGCGGCGAGGGCATCGTCCTGCGCCTGTGGGACGGCCACACCTTCACGATCACCGTGGACAACGCGGAGTCCGCGGTGCGTGTCATCAGGGAGCGCCTGCGGACGATCACCCCGGGCACCGCGCACTGAGGCCGCAGGCCGTACAGAGGGCTGCTCTTTTTCGTCACCTATGGCCGGACCACGTGTGGCGTGATCACATGTGGCTCGGTCGCCCCCCTACGGCGGCACCTGTAGGGCCAGGTGACCCACCGCCGGCCCGCACAGTCGTACGCCTCAGGCGCCAGGTGCCCCCGCCACAGGTGCCCCCGCCACCCAGGGGCGTGCCGTCGCCAGACCCGCCAGCAGGCCCGCGCCCACCGACACCGTGGTGAAGCTCAGCGCGTCGCCGACGGCGGCGATCGCGGCCAGGGCGGTGAGTGCCCCGCCCGCCGTGAGGGCGACCGGCGTCGAGCGCGGGGACCGCCACAGGACGTACAGGAGCCAGCAGAACGCGGTGGCCGGCAGCAGGACGCCGACCAGGCCCTGCTCGGCAGCCAGCTGCAGCGTCGCGGAGTGCGGCTTGCCGTCCGGCATCAGGGCCTCGGACGCGGTGCCGCTCAGTTCGCCGAAACGCCCGGGACCGACGCCCACGGCGGAGTTCCGGTGCGCCAGACCCAGGGCGTCCCGCCAGAGGTGCACGCGATGCTCCGTGAGCGGGCCCGCCAGGGCGGAGGCGAGGCCCGCCGGCAGGACATCCGCGGCGACCGCCCAGACCGTGCCCGTCACCAGCGCCGCCGCCAGCGCCAGCCCGGCGACGGCCGGACCCCGCCGGCGCATCCGGCCCGTGGCGAAGGAGCACAGCAGGACGGCGGCACTGGCCGCGCAGCCGGCCGCCGAGCCCACGAACGCGCCGGTCACCGTGATCCCGGCGGCCAGTGCCCGCAGCCCGAACCGCAGCACCGGGACCGCCGTCGCCCACGCGGCGCAGCACGCGGCGCCCGTCGCCAGTACCAGCAGCGCCGCGACGGCGCCCGCCTGGCCGAGCGGGGTCGTGGGCTGGGGGCCCTGCGCCAGCCGCGGCATCGCGAGCGCGAACGCCAGCCCGGCCAGCGCGCCCGCACCCGGCGCGGCCACCGGCAGCAGCGCCCCGGACATCCGGCCCGCGGCGTAACCGGCGGCCACCGCGAGCACCGCCAGCAGCACCCCCTCGGGCCGTCCGTCCCGGCCGGCCGCCGAGATCAGCGGCCACGCGGCGCACGCCCCGAGCACCACGACGCCCACCACATCAGAAACGTTTCGTCTGTCGCTGTCCGCATCCATGTCGGCAGCGGACGTCGTCGTCCCGGTCGACCCCACCGTCGCCCCCCGTACCCCGGTCCCCCGACCTGCGGCAGGCCCCGCCGCCCGCCTCGGCACACCGTAACCGGTGATGCCCGCTTTGTGGACGACTTGCGCGGGAACGGAGCGATTCCTGCCCGCCGGGACCGTGCTGTCGGCCGCAAGGTCAACCGCCGTACACTCCCGGGGTGACCGTCACCGCAACTTCCGTGGACCAGTCGGACCAGCTCACGCCGCGCCCCGCGCCCCGCGCCCGCGCGCTCCGGCTGCTCCGTCGCCTGGTCCCGGCCGCCGCCTCCGCGCTCAGCGGAGTGCTGCTCTACGTCAGCTTCCCGCCGCGCACCCTGTGGTGGCTGGCGCTGCCCGCCTTCGCTGGATTCGGGTGGGTGCTGCGCGGCCGTTCCTGGAAGGCGGCCCTCGGCCTCGGTTACGTCTTCGGGCTCGGCTTCCTGCTGCCCCTGCTGGTGTGGACCGGTGTCGAGGTCGGCCCCGGGCCGTGGCTCGCGCTGGTGGCCATCGAGGCGATCTTCATCGCGCTGGTGGGTGTGGGGGTGGCCGCGGTCTCCAGGCTGCCGGCCTGGCCGGTGTGGGCGGCCGCCCTGTGGATCGCGGCCGAGGCGGCACGCGCGCGTGTCCCCTTCCGCGGCTTCCCCTGGGGCAAGATCGCCTTCGGCCAGGCGGACGGCGTCTTCCTGCCGCTGGCCGCGGTGGGCGGCACCCCGGTGCTCGGTTTCGCCGTCGTCCTGTGCGGGTTCGGTCTGTACGAGGCGGGACGGCTGGCCGTCGAGTTCCGGCGCACCCGTGAGGTCCGGCGCGGGGCGGCCGCGGTGGCCCTGCTGAGCGTCGCCGTGCCCGTGGTGGGCGCGGTCGCCGCGCAGGGACTGGTGAGCGACAGGGCCGAGGACGGTTCGGTCACCGTCGCCGTCATCCAGGGCAACGTCCCGCGGGCCGGACTGGACTTCGCGTCGCAGCGGCAGGCCGTGCTCGACTACCACGTGAAGGAGACGCTCAAGCTGGCCGCCGACGTCAAGGCGGGCAAGGTCGCCAAGCCGGACTTCGTGCTGTGGCCGGAGAACTCCTCCGACGTCGATCCGTTCGCCGACGCCGACGCGGCCGCCGTGATCGACGGCGCCGCCAAGTCGATGGGCGTGCCCATCTCGGTCGGCGGGGTCGTCGAGCGGGACGGCAAGCTGCTCAACGAGCAGATCCTGTGGGACCCGGTCAAGGGCCCGACCTCGACCTACGACAAGCGGCAGATCCAGCCCTTCGGCGAGTACCTCCCGCTGCGCGGACTGGTCGGCGCGATCAACAAGGACTGGACCAGCATGGTCCGCCAGGACTTCAGCCGGGGCACCAAGCCCGGTGTGTTCGACATCGACGGCACCAAGGTCGGCCTCGCCACCTGCTACGAGGCCGCCTTCGACTGGGACGTGCGGGACACCGTCACGCACGGCGCCGAGATGATCTCCGTGCCGAGCAACAACGCCACCTTCGACCGCAGCGAGATGACCTACCAGCAGCTCGCCATGTCCCGGATCCGCGCGGTCGAGCACAGCCGGACCGTCACCGTGCCGGTGACCAGCGGCGTCAGCGCGGTCATCATGCCGGACGGGAGGATCACCCAGAGGACCGGCATGTTCGTGCCGGCCTACCTGGTGCAGAAGGTGCCGCTGCGTACCTCGGAGACGCCCGCGACCAGGCTGGGCATCCTCCCCGAGATCGCGTTGGTGCTGGTCGCGGCGGGCGGGGTCGGCTGGGCGATCGGGGCCGGGATGCGCGGCCGGCGCGCCGGTGACGCGTAGCCGTACGCCCGCTGTACGCCCCGTGGCTTCGGCCGGGGGCGCGGAACCCGGCCGTTAGGGTCGGTCCATGGCTACTCCTGACTTCATCCGCACGATCCGGGCCGCCGCCGGGCACCAGCTCCTGTGGCTGCCCGGGATCACCGCCATCGTCTTCGACGACGCGGGCAGAGTGCTGCTCGGCCGCCGCACCGACACCCGCAGGTGGTCGGTTATCGGCGGCATTCCGGAGCCGGGGGAGCAGCCGGCGGCCTGCGCCGTGCGGGAGGTCTTCGAGGAGACGGCGGTGCGCTGCGTCGCCGAGCGGGTGGTCCTCGTCCAGGCGCTGAACCCCGTCACCTACCCGAACGGCGACGTCTGCCAGTACATGGACATCACCTTCCGCTGCCGGGCCGTCGGCGGCGAGGCCCGCGTGAACGACGACGAGTCGCTGGAGGTGGCCTGGTTCGACGTGGACGCCCTGCCGGAGCTGAACGAGTTCGGGGTGTTCCGGATCAAGCAGGCCATGTCGGATGCACCCACATGGTTCGACGCTACGGCTTTCAGCTGAAATATGTGCGCTGACGACATGTGGGAGTGAGGGGCCGGAACCTAGGCTCGATCCATGAGCTCGCCCAGTACCCGCTCCGTCCCCGGCCCCGCCCCGGACCTGCGCGGCCGCACCGCCCTCGTCACGGGTGCCGCCGGCGGCATCGGCCGCGCCTGCACCCTGCGTCTCGCCGCCGCCGGCGCCCGGGTCAGAGCCGTCGACCGGGACGAGCCGGGACTGGCCGAGCTGGTGGACTCGGCCGGACGGGCGCTGGACCCGGCGGGCGGCGGGGCCGTCGAACCGTACGTCCTCGACCTCACCGACCTCGACGCGGCCGAACGCGCAGCGGCCGGCACCGACATCCTCGTCAACAACGCGGGCATCCAGCTGGTCCGCCCCATCGAGGAGTTCCCGCCTGACGTCTTCCACACCGTGCTGACCGTGATGCTGGAGGCGCCGTTCCGGCTCATCAGGGGCGCGCTGCCGCACATGTACGGGCAGGGCTGGGGGCGGATCGTGAACGTGTCCTCCGTCCACGGGCTGCGCGCCTCCCCCTACAAGGCGGCCTATGTGGCCGCCAAACACGGTCTGGAGGGACTGTCGAAGACAGCCGCTCTGGAGGGCGGCGCCCATGGGGTGACCTCCAACTGTGTGAACCCGGGCTATGTGCGCACCCCACTGGTCGAGAAGCAGCTCGCCGACCAGGCACGGGCGCACGGCATCCCCGAGGAGCGGGTGCTGGCGGAGGTCCTCCTGACCGACAGCGCCGTCAAGCGGCTCGCGGAACCGGAGGAGGTCGCCGAGGCCGTCGCCTATCTCTGCGGCCCCCAGGCATCCTTCGTCACGGGCACCTCGCTGGTGCTCGACGGTGGCTGGACGGCGCACTGAGGGGGCGGAACGCGTCGGCCGGGCGAGTTTTCCACAGGCCCGACGGGCCACAGCGACGATACGGAATCCTGTGACCATGTCTCGCGATCACGTGCAGTCCGCCCGGCGGCCGGCCCCCGCCCCGGCGGCCGGTGTCCTCGACCCGGGCGGCGAAGCGCCCTGGGATGCCGAACCCGCGTACCTCGACCTCCTGGCCAGGGGCGCCTCGGCGGAGGCGTACGAGCAGCCGGTGCTGATCGCCCGCGCCGAGAACCGGTCGCCGGAGCGGATCGCCGCCCTGGAGCGGGCCAAGCTGCTCGCGCTGCGGGTGCGCACCGAGCTGGAGGGGAGACGCCGACGCGAGGCCGAGCTGTCCGCCCTCTTCGAGACCGCGCACGACCTGGCAGGACTGCGCGACGTGGACGCCGTGCTCCAGGCCATCGTCCAGCGCGCCCGCTCCCTGCTCGGCACCGACGTCGCCTACCTGAGCCTCAACGACCCGGCGCGCGGCGACACCTACATGCGGGTGACCGAGGGCTCGGTCGCCGCCCGCTTCCAGCAATTGCGACTCGGCATGGGGGAGGGGCTCGGCGGACTCGTCGCACAGACCGCGCGCCCGTACGTCACCGACGACTACTTCAAGGACGACCGCTTCCGGCACACGCTCACCATCGACGCCGGAGTGCGCGACGAGGGGCTGGTCGCCATCCTCGGCGTACCGCTCATGCTCGGGCCGCAGGTCATCGGGGTGCTGTTCGCGGCGGACCGGCGGGCACGCGTCTTCGAGCGGGAGCAGATCGCGCTGCTCGGCTCCTTCGCCGCGCTCGCCGCGGCCGCCATCGACACGGCGAACCTGCTCACCGAGACCCGTTCGGCCATGGCCGGACTGGAGCGGGCCAACGAGATCATCAAGGACCACAGCGCCGCCGTCGAACGCGCCTCGGACATCCACGACCGGCTCGCCGAACTCGTGCTGCGCGGCGGCCAGGTCCAGGACGTGGCCGCCGTCGTCTCCCAGGTCCTCGGCGGCACCGTCGAGTTCGCCGGCACCGCCGACCCGCGGTCCCTGGAGACGTCGCGCACGGAGGGGCACGCGGTACGGCACGGCGGCGACTGGATCGCCGCGGTCGCCGCGGGCGGCGAACTCCTCGGCGCGCTCGTGCTGCGCGGCCGTCCCGGCCTCGACCCCGTCGACCAGCGCACCCTGGAGCGCGCCGCGATGGTCACCTCGCTGCTCCTGCTGGCCCGCCGCTCCGCCGCCGAGGCCGAACAGCGGGTACGCGGCGAGCTGCTGGACGACCTTCTCGACGCCCGGGACCGCGAACCGCGCCAACTGCGGGACCGCGCCGCCCGGTTGCATGCCGACCTCGACGCCACCCACGTCGTGCTCGCCGCCCGCCCGGAAGGAGCGGTGGCGGACGCCGAGGAGGCTGCGGCGGCGCGCCGCCGGCTGTGGTCGGCCGCCTCCCACCTCGCCGGCACCCGGCAGGGCCTGGCCGCCGCCCGCGACGGCGGCACCGTCCTGCTGCTGCCCCTCGGCCCCGGCGACAGCGCCGCCGACGTGGCCCGGCGCACCGCCCGGTACCTCGGCACCGCCGTCCGCCGGCCGGTGAGCGTCGGTGCCTCCGCCCCCGTCACCGGCCTCGCCACCCGCCCCGACACCGTGGCCGCCGCCTACGCCGAGGGCCGCCGCTGCCTGGACGCGCTGAACCTCCTCGGCCGGGAGGGCGACGGCGCCGCCGCGGAGGACTTCGGGTTCCTCGGCCTGCTCCTCGCCGGCGAACGGGACGTCGCCGGGTTCGTCACCCGCACCATCGGGCCGGTCGTCGCCTACGACAGACGGCGCGGTACGGAACTGCTGCGCACCCTCGACGCGTACTTCGCCTGCGGGATGAGCCCGGCCCGCACCAAGGACGTGCTCCACGTCCACGTGAACACGGTGGCCCAGCGGCTGGAGCGGGTGGCCCGCCTCCTCGGCGACGACTGGCAGAGCCCGGCCCGCGCCCTGGAGATCCAGCTCGCGCTGCGGCTGAACCGGCTGGGGGCACCGCCGGAGCGCCGCTGATCCCCCGAGGCGGGGGACCGGCGGCGCGGACTCAGTGGGCGGGTACGTCCTCGCCGCGCGCCGAGACGGTCGCGGCGCCGTCGTCGGCCAGGTCGCGCCGCCTGGTCTCCTTGGCCACGCCCACCGCGATCAGAGTGAGCACGGACGCCGCGATCACGTACAGCGCGATCGGGGTGGAGCTGCCGTAGTCGGCCAGCAGGGCGGTGGCGACGAGCGGGGCGGGCGCGCCCGCGGCGACGGACGCGAACTGGGCGCCGACGGAGGCGCCCGAGTAGCGCATCCGGGTCGCGAACATCTCGGCGAAGAACGCGGCCTGCGGGGCGTACATGGCGCCGTGCAGCACCAGGCCGACGGTCACCGCCAGCACCAGGTACCCGAACCGCCCGGTGTCGGCGAGGGCGAAGAACGGGAACATCCACAGCCCGATCCCGGCCGCGCCCACCAGATAGACGGGCCGACGTCCGACCCGGTCCGACAGCGCGCCCCACGCCGGGATGACGGCGAAGTGCACGGCGGAGCCGATGAGTACGGCGTTCAGGGCGGTCTGCTCGGAGACACCGGCGGAGGTGGTGGCGTAGACGAGGACGAAGGCCGTGATGACGTAGTAGCTGATGTTCTCCGCCATGCGCGCGCCCATCGCGACGAGCACGTCACGCCAGTGATGCCGCAACACGGAGACGAGCGGCGGCTGTTCGGGCATCCCGGCGCTTCGCCGGGCCTCGGACCGGGCCAACGCCTCCCGGAACACGGGCGATTCGTCGACGGAGAGCCGAATCCACAGGCCGACGACGACCAGCACTCCGGAGAGCAGGAACGGGATCCGCCAGCCCCAGCTCGCGAAGGCGCCGTCCGACAGGACGGTGGTGAGCAGCGACAGCACGCCGGTCGCCAGCAACTGGCCGGCCGGGGCACCGGTCTGCGGCCACGATGCCCAGAAACCCCGCCGGCGCGCGTCCCCGTGCTCGGAGACGAGCAGGACGGCGCCGCCCCACTCACCGCCGAGCGCGAACCCCTGGACGAGCCGCAGGAAGGTCAGCAGGACGGGCGCCGCGGCGCCCACCGTCGCATGCGTGGGCAGCAGGCCCATCGCGAACGTCGCCCCACCCATCAGCAGCAGACTCAGCACGAGCAGCCGCTTGCGCCCGAGCCGGTCGCCGTAGTGCCCGAAGACCAGGGCACCGAGCGGCCGGGCGGCGAACCCGACCGCATACGTAAGGAACGACAGGAGCGTGCCGACGAGCGGGTCGGAGCCAGGGAAGAAGAGCTTGTTGAAGACGAGGGCGGCCGCGGAGCCGTAGAGGAAGAAGTCGTACCACTCGATGGTGGTGCCGATGAGGCCGGCGGCGACGATGCGAGGAAGGTTGGGCGGAGCGGGCGGGGAACTTGTCGGAGACGGCATGGGCACCACTTCCTGGCGTTCGGCGGGGACAGTTGTGTGTCGCCACACGGTAGGAACGCGCAGGCCAAGGGCGTATGTGGTGGGACACCACATTTCTGGGTGCAGGAGTGCGCGCATCGACCATGAGGCCGGGAGTGGCCGGGAGCGGACGGGACGGTCGGGCTGCCGGTGCTGTTGCACCGCTTAATCGAACGTACTAGTCTGTTCGATTAAGGAGGTGGGGTCATGGTGACGCAGGTCAGAAAGACGAAGTCCGAGGAGAGGATCCTGGCCGCGGCGGCCGAGCTGTTCTACGCGAACGGGCTGCGCGGAGTCGGCATGGAGCAGGTCATCGCGGCGTCGGGCGTCGCGAAATCGACGCTGTACGTGCACTTTCGCACCAAGGACGAGCTGGTCGCGGCCTACCTGCGCAGGACGGACGACTCCTGGCTCGCCCAGCTGCAGGGTGCCGCCGCACGCACGGGGGACGACCCTCGCGAGCAGCTCGTCGGGGTGTTCGACGCATTGACGGACGCCTTCGACCGGCACGGCTTCTTCGGATGCCCGTTCGTCAGCGCGGCGGTCGAGGCGGACCTGGACTCGGAGGCCCGGGCCATCACCGTGCAGCACACACGACGCCGTCAGGCATGGCTGACCGAGCTGAGCGAGAAGGCCGGCGCCACCGGCCCCGAGACGCTGGCCCGGCACATCGGACTCCTGATCGACGGCGCCCTGGCCTCCGGGCGCTTGCTCCAGGACCGCACGGTCGTGGACGAGGCGAAATCCGCAGCGCGGCTGCTTGTCGCCGGTCATGTGTGACCGCATGCAGACGCACCAGACACCGGAAAGAGACGCAGTCATGCGCGCAGTGGTCCTGCAGGAGTTCGGCACTCCGCTGATCCTGACCGAGATCGAGAAGCCCACCGCCGGACCCGGCCAGGTGTTGGTCAGGGTCGAGGCCAGTGGCGTCAACCCGCTGGACACCAAGATCCGGGCGGGCCGGGCCGCCCACGCCGAACGCACGCTGCCCGCCGTGCTCGGCCTGGACCTCGCCGGTGTGGTCGAGGAGGTCGGCGCGGACGTCACCGACTTCGCACCCGGCGACGAGGTCTACGGCATGACCGGTGGCGTCGGTGACCTGCAGGGCTCGCTCGCCGAGTACGCGTCCGTCGACGCCCGTCTGCTCGCCCGCAAGCCGGCCTCCCTCACCATGCGCGAGGCCGCCGCCCTGCCCCTGGTCGTCATCACGGCCTGGGAGGGCCTCGTCGACCGGGCGCGGGTCCACCGGGCGCAGAAGGTCCTCGTGCACGGCGGTGCCGGCGGAATCGGCCACGTGGCCGTTCAGATCGCCCGTGCCCGCGGCGCCGAGGTCTTCGCCACCGCGTCGCCCGCGCGGCTTGAGGTCGTCAGGAGCCTCGGGGCGACGCCGATCGACCGCACCACCACCGGCGTTGCCGAGTACGTCGCCAAATACACGGCGGGAGAGGGCTTCGACGTCATCTTCGACACCGTCGGCGGTCCCGTGCTCGACGCGTCCTTCGCGGCGGCACGCACCTACACCGGCCATGTCGTGAGCGCCCTGGGCTGGGGCACCCACAGCATCGCCCCGCTCTCCTTCCGCGGAGCCACCTACTCCGGAGTCTTCACCCTGCTGCCCATGCTGACCGGCCGTGGGCGGGAGCACCACGGAGAGATCATGCGCGAGGCGGCCGCCCTTGCCGACGCGGGCGCACTCAGGCCCCTGCTCGACCCCCGGCGCTTCACACTCGCCACCGTCGCCGATGCCCACGCGGCCGTGGAGACCGGCACGGCCCACGGCAAGATCGTGATCGATATCGACTGACACCCGGCCGTCGGTGACCGGGCTGTCCGTGGCCCGGCCGTCGGTGACTGGGCTGTCCGTGGCCCGGCCGTCGGTGACTGGGCTGTCCGTGGCCCGGCCGTCGGTGACTGGGCT
>NZ_JBFBJI010000021.1:62769-196243 GCF_040702065.1 Streptomyces sp. NPDC086777
CTGGGCTGTCCGTGGCCCGGCCGTCGGTGACTGGGCTGTCCGTGGCCCGGCCGTCGGTGACTGGGCTGTCCGTGGCCCGGCCGTCGGTGACTGGGCTATCCGTGACTCGGCCGTCGGTGACTGGGCTGTCCGTGGCCCGGCCGTCGGTGACTGGGCTGTCCGTGACTCGGCCGTCGGTGACTGGGCTGTCCGTGACCGGGTCGCCCGAGACCGGGCCGCCCGAGACCCGCCTGTCCGTGACCGGGCTGTCCGAGACCCGGCTGTCCGTGACTCGGCTGTCCGTGACCGGGCGCCCTGCAGACGCATCCGACCGCGGCCGACCGACGACCCGTCGCGGGGTTCCGGCGGAGAACTGTCCTACGGCGGCGGGGTGTTGCCGTTCCGTGCGCGGCGCCGCCAGGTACCTCGTGACCGTGTGATCAGCGATCCCCGCGTCCTGCTCGGCGCCCGGGGACGCCGGGCCCCGAGGCCCGTGTCTTGCCCGTCCGGGGCGTCGGGGGCAGGCTGGTGGCATGAGCGTTCACGAGCCCACGCTCATCATGTCGGTGCAGCGTGCATTCCGGCTGCTGGAGGCGGTGAGCGCGCACGAGAACGGCGCGCCCGCGAAGCAACTGGCACGGGAGACCGGCCTGCCCCTGGCCACCGCGTATCACCTGCTGCGCACGATGGTCCACGACGGGTACCTGCGGAAACTGGCCGACGGCGGCTTCGTCCTCGGCGACAAGCTGGGGACGCTGCACACCACCGGGCAGAGCCAGGCGCTGCTCAGCCGGGTCCGGCCGACGCTGGCCGCGCTCCGTGACGAGCTGGGCACCGCCACCTACCTCACGTTCTACGAGGGGGGCGAGATCAGCGTCGCGGAGATCGTCGACGGCCCCCGCACACCCCGGGTCGACCTCTGGGTGGGGTTCGAGGACGCCGGGCACGCCACCGCGCTGGGCAAGTCCGTGCTGCGCGAACTGGACGAGGAGGCCCGCCGCGAGTACCTCTCCCGGCACGACCTCACCGACCTGACGCCACGGACCATCACCACGCTGCCGGAGCTGATCCGCAACCTCGACGCCTCCCCCCTGGCGCCGGCCGTCACGGACCTCGAGGAGTACGCGCTGGGCACGGTGTGCGTCGCCGTGCCCATCTACCGGGGCGACGTCCTCGGCTCGCTGGGTGTCTCCCTCCCGGCGGAACGGCTCGCCCGCCTCCCGGAGGTCCGGGCCCGGCTGCTGCCGATCGCGGACCGCGTCACCAGAGGCCTCTCGCTCACTATCTGAAATCCCACTCCTTGTGGCTTGCTGGCCGAACCTCTTTCCTGGATGAAACGGACAAGTCGGGCTTGGGCTCCATCTGGGTGAGGATTGCGGTCAAAGACATGAGGCAGGCGCGAGACCATGGTGGCAACCACTGGCCGTTGCGGCCGCTCAGGAAACCGAAGGCCGCTCCTGGGACGCCGGTCCCCAGGCGGGCCGTCTCCCAGCTGGCCGCCGGAATGCCCGTGGCCCCGGTTCTGATCGTCGTGGGCATCGCGCTCGTCGACGTCATCGGCGGGTCGGGGATGTTCTGGCTGCCCCTGCTGGCGGCCGGGCCGGCGCTGGCCGCCAGCACCAACGGACCCCGGGGCGTCCTGTGCGTGGGGTCCCTCGCCGCGGTGCTGGGCGCGACCCTGGGGGCCCAGGAGGCGGCCCCGGGACGCGAGCTGCCGGCCGTGCTCTCGGCGCTCGTGGCCGTCACCCTGGCCGGCGCCCTGGCCAGCGCCCTGCGCGGCCGCCGGGAACGGGTGCTCGCCGCCGTCCGCTCGGTCGCGGAGGCCGCCCAGCACGCCGTCCTCAAGCCCATCCCGGAGACCGTCGGCCCGTTCCGGGTGGCGGTCCGCTACAGCGCGGCGGCGGCGGAGGCCCGGATCGGCGGCGATCTGTACGCCCTGGTGCCCACCCCGCACGGGGTCAGGCTGATCGTCGGCGACGTGCGGGGCAAGGGACTGCCGGCCGTGGAGATAGCCGCCCTGGTCCTCGGTGTCTTCCGCGAGGCCGCCTACGACGAGCCCGATCTCCTCGCCGTCGTCGCGAGGATCGAGCGGAGCCTGGCGCGCAACCTCGGGCCCGACGACTTCGTCACCGCGATCGTCGTGGGGCACCCGCGCGCCGGGCAGCTCGAAGTGGTCAACTGCGGACATGCCCCGCCCCTGCTGATCACCGCTTCGGGGGTCGTCACCGTGGTCGAGGCCACCCGCCCGGCTCCGCCGCTCGGCCTGCGCGTCCTCGTCGACGAGCCGCCCTGCCTGGAGATCCTGCCCTTCGCCTACGGGGACCAGCTGCTGCTCTACACCGACGGGGTCATCGAGGCGCGCGACCGGGCCCGTGAGTTCTATCCGCTGGCCGAGCGGGTGGCCCGCCATGCGTCCGGCGACCCGGAGCACATCCTCTCCGCGGTCCACGACGAACTGCTGGCGCACGTGGGCGGCCGGCTGCACGACGACGCGGCGCTGCTGTTGCTGCGCATGCAGGACGTGGGGGAACCGGTCGCGCCCGCGTCGGACGAAGCGGAGGAAGGGGGAGCGCCGGTCCGGGAACCGGAGGGGCGTGGCGGGCGCGAGTCCGTCCCCGTGGAGTCGCGCACCCGGTCCCTCGACCTGTTCCCGTCGGCAGCCGGGCGCTGACGGGGGCCGTGCCGAGCGCTCCGCCGGAGATGCCGTTACGTGCGGTTCGCGGTCCGCGGTCCGACGTCTTCCGTCTGCCGCGCCGTGGTGGCTGGTCGCGCAGTTCCCCGCGCCCCCTCGGGGGCCCTGACAGCGCGCCGCAGCGGTGGACCGGGGGTGTTCATACCGCGACGAGCTCGGCCCAGCGGGTGATCGCGCCCGGGTGCGTGTGGATGCCGTAGCGCGTCGCCAGGGCGTGGACGATCTCCTCGCCCCGGCCGTGCTCGTCCGGGTCTATGCCCGCGGGCTGCTCTCCCGCCGTACGCGCGGGACCGGAGTCGGTGACCTCGATACGCAGCGTGCCGAGTCCGGCGTCGCGCGTCCAGGACAGCCTCAGCACCGCCGGGGGCAGTGCGTGGACGATCGCGTTGGTCAGCAGTTCCGACACCACCAGCAGCGCGTCCTCGATGACGTCCGGGGACACCTTCCAGGCGGCCAGAACCGCGCCGGCCCGTCGACGTACGTCCGGCACGGCACCGGCGACGGGCGGCATCGGGAAGACGCGTTCGCTTGCCCCCCGCACCCGCGTGTTGAGCTGTACCGCCATCTCGTGTCTCCAGGGGTAAGTTCCACCGGCCCCGCGTCCCGCACCTCGGTGCTTCTGCCAGGCCTCCCAGCACGCTAAGGACCCGCGGCGGGTCGGTCAATGAACGTGGGTCGGCATTACCGAACGCCGCCGCCGGCACCCGTGCCGCCACGGCCCTGCGTACGTACGGCAGACGGTCCCGGACGGTAATAAGCTCGGTTCATGACCGGTCCGGTCCAGTCGATCGAAAGGGCGGCCGCGATCCTGCGCCTGCTCGCCGGCGGGCCCCGCCGACTCGGTCTCGGAGAGGTGGCGGCCTCCCTCGGGCTGGCGAAGGGCACCGCCCACGGCATCCTGCGCACACTCCAGCACGTGGACTTCGTGGAGCAGGACGCGACGACGGGCAAGTACCAGCTCGGGGCCGCCCTGCTGCACCTCGGCACGAGCTATCTCGACGTCAACGAGTTGCGGTCCCGGTCCATCAACTGGGCCGACGCCCTGGCCGCCCGCAGCGGTGAGGCGGTGCGCCTGGGCACCCCCCTGGAGGGCATGGTCCTCGTCGTCCACCACGTGTTCCGGCCGGACGACACCCTCCAGACCCTGGACGTGGGCGCGCTGCTGCCCCTGCACGCCTCCTCGCTGGGCAAGGTGCTGCTGGCCTACGGCGCCGCGACCGTCGACTCCGCCGTGGAATCGGGCCTGGACGCGTACACCCGGCACACCCTGGTCACCCCGGAGCAGCTCACCCGGGCGCTCACCGAGGTCCGGGAAGCGGGCTGGGCCGCCGAGGTGCAGGAGATGAGCATGGGCGAGGCGGGACTCGCCGTGCCGATCCGGGGGCACGGCGGCCTCGTCGTCGGCGCCATCGGGCTGTCCGGCCCGGTCGAGCGGATCTGCGACGGCCAGGGCCACCCCAGGCCGAGCCTGATCACGCTGATCCGGGAGGCGGCCAGAGCGATCTCCCGGGACCTGGGAGCCGCCCGCTGGTAAGCCCGCTCCTCAGCCCCGCGCCCACTCCGCGACCCATCGGAAGGCGGACCCGATCATGGTGGAACGTTATGTGATGTCCATCGATCAGGGCACCAATTCCACGAGATGCATCCTGTTCGACCGGGGCGGGCGGCTGGTGTCGGTCGCGCAGCGGGAGCACCAGCAGCACTTCCCCCGGCCCGGCTGGGTCGAGCACGACGCCGTCGAGATCTGGCACAACCTGCGGCGGGTGATGACCGAGGTCCTCAAAGGCGCGGGTACGGCCGTCGACGCGAGCCAGGTCGCCGCCATCGGCCTGGCCAACCAGCGCGAGACGACCGTGCTCTGGGACCGGCGCACCGGCACCCCGCTGGGCCGGGCGCTCGTCTGGCAGGACACCCGCACCGCGCCGCTGGTCGAGGAATTCAGGGTCCGGCCCGGCGAGGAGTTCTTCCTCGACCGGTGCGGCCTGCCGCCCTCCACCTACTTCTCGGCGCTGCGCATCCGCTGGCTGTTCGACCACGTCAAAGGCCTGGAGCAGCGCGCGAAGGACGGCGAGGTGCTGTTCGGCACGATGGAGAGCTGGCTGATCTGGAACCTCACCGGCGGTGCCGACGGAGGCCTGCACATCACCGACGCCACCAACGCCAGCCGCACCATGCTGATGAACATCCGCACGCTCACCTGGGACGAGGAGCTCCTCACCTTCTTCGGCGTTCCCCGTCCGATGCTGCCGGAGATCAGGTCCTCCGCGGAGACCTACGGCGAGGCCCGCGCGCAGCTTCCCGGCGTTCCCATCACGGCCGCTCTCGGCGACCAGCAGGCGGCGCTCTTCGGGCAGACCTGCTTCTCCCCGGGCGAGGCCAAGTGCACGTACGGAACGGGCAGCTTTCTGCTGCTCAACACCGGTACCGATGTCGTGCGGTCCCGGCACGGACTGCTCACGACGGTCGCCTACAAGATCGGGGACCGGCAGCCCGTCTACGCCCTGGAAGGGTCGATCGCCGTCACCGGCGCACTGGTCCAGTGGTTCCGCGACCGGCTGGGACTGATCAACAGCGCGCCGGAGATCGAGACCCTCGCACGGAGCGTCGAGGACAACGGCGGCTGCTACATCGTCCCCGCCTTCTCCGGCCTGTTCGCCCCCCGCTGGCGCAGCGACGCACGCGGCGTCATCGTCGGCCTCACCTCCTACATCACCAGCGGACACCTCGCCCGGGCCGTCCTGGAGGCCACGGGCTGGCAGACCAGGGAGGTGGTCGACGCCATGAACGCCGACTCCTCGGTGGCGCTGAAGGAGCTGAAGGTGGACGGCGGCATGACCGCGGACAACCTGCTCATGCAGTTCGTCGCCGACGTGCTCGACGTGCCGGTCGTACGGCCCATGGTCTCCGAGACGGTCTCCCTGGGGGCCGGCTACGCCGCCGGGCTCGCCGCGGGCTACTGGCCGGACCTGGAGGTCCTGCGCCGCAACTGGCACCCGGCCGCCCGCTGGCTGCCGGGAATGGACCCCGGCCGCCGGGAGTCGGAGTACGACAACTGGCAGCGGGCCGTCGAACGGTCGCTGGGCTGGATCCGGTCGCCCGGGTCCGGCTGAGAGCGTTCTCCTTTCCGGCAGCTGCTTTCCGGCGCCCGGTTTCCGCGCCTTCTTTCCGCGCCCTTTCCGCTTCCCTTCGGTCTGAATTACTGATCGCCATCATGGCGCTGGTGACGGCCGGGCTTCCCCCCGGCGTCCTGGGAGACGCCGGGGAGCCTCCCGGCGGCGACGCAACGCAGGAGACAGGAACACCGCGCGGAAGGGACCCGTCATGCTGCCCGCGACCAAGGCGTCGGACGGGATCGAACTCGACCTGGTGTCCGGCGGACCGCGACGGGCGGCCGTCCGGGCGGTCCTGTCCACGTCCTTGGGATTCGGCGGACACAACGTGGTCCTCGCCTTCACGAGGTGACGGCAAGCCGCCCTCGCCGCACGTGTGTTCAGGCGGCGGGCCCGGTCCGTGCCGCCGCCCGGGCGGCGAGCACCGCGCGTCCGTGGTCGGACTCCGGGAAACGGTCCAACATCGCCCGCAGTTCCCCGGCGCCCACGTCGGCGCCGAAGGGCTCCGTGCCGGGCTCCAGCCGCACCCCCTCGGCGAGCGGGCCCGCCACGACGGGGTCGAAGCCGAGCGCGTCGACGAGATGCGTGACGGTGGCGAGCGCGTCCGGGTCGTCGCCGGCGACCGCGATCGCCTTGCGGTCCGGCGCTCCCGCGGGCCGCGCGCCCTCCTCCAGGTCGTGGTAGCCCATGTGGTTGAACGCCTTGACCACCCGGGAGTGCGGCAGGTACGCCTGCACGGTCTGGCTGGACGAGGTCAGCGGGTCGGTGAGGTCCGCGCGGACGCCGTCCACCTCCCACCAGTAGTTCATCGCGTCGACGACGACCTTGCCGCGCAGCGCTTCGACCGGAACGCCGCGATACCTGCCGAGCGGCAGGGCCAGCACGACCACGTCCGCCTCCGCCGCGGCCCGCTCGGCGCCGGCCGGGACGGCGCCGGGGGTGAGGACCTCGACGGTGAGGGCGATCGCGGCGGGGTCGCCGGACCCGGCGATCAGCACGCGGTGGCCGGCCGCCAGTGCCAGCCGGGCCAATACGGTGCCCACCTTCCCGGCGCCCAGGATCCCGACCGTGCGCACGCCGGCCGCCTCCTTCTCCGTTCCGCGCACCGCGTCAGCCGGCGAGGAGGTCGCGGACCATCGGGATCACCTTCGAGCCGTACAGTTCGACGGCGCGCAGGCGGGCGCTGACCTGCTGGGCCCCGGCGGTGTAGATGAGGTCGAACCGGCCGACGCCGAGCGCCTCGATCGCCCGGGCCATCTTGCGGGCGACCGTCTCCGGGGAGCCGATGTAGAGGGAGCCGTGCTCGATCTCGGCCTCGTACTCCTCCCTGCGGATCGGCGGCCAGCCCCGCTGCGCGCCGATCCGGTCGCGGATGACCCGGTAGTACGGCCAGTGCTGCTCGCGGGCCGCCTCGTCCGTGTCGGCGACGAACCCTGGCGAGTGCATCCCGACCGGGTGCGCGGTCGTGCCGAACTGGTCGGCGGCGCGCCGGTAGAGGTCGATGTACGGCGCGAACCGTTCCGGGGAGCCGCCGATGATGGCGATCATGAGCGGGAAGCCGTAGCGGGCGGTGCGGACGACCGACTGCGGAGTGCCGCCGACCCCGACCCAGGTGTTCAGGTGCCCCGACTCGGTCTTCGGGAAGACGTCGGCTGCCTCCAGCGGTGCCCGCTTGGTGCCGCTCCAGGTGACGGGCCGCTCCTCCAGGAGCTTGGCGAACAGCTCGATCTTCTCCTCGAACAGCACGTCGTAGTCGCTCAGGTCGTATCCGAAGAGGGGGAACGACTCGGTGAAGGAACCGCGCCCCAGGATGACCTCGGCCCGGCCGTTCGAGAGCGCGTCCACGGTGGCGAAGCGCTGGAAGACGCGGACCGGGTCGTCGGAGCTCAGCACGGTCACGCCGGAGGCCAGCCGGATGCGGCGGGTGCGCGTGGCGATGCCGGCGAGGACCGTCTCCGGGGTCGAGATCGCGTACTCCGGGCGGTGGTGCTCGCCGAGGGCGATGGCGTCGACGCCGGTCTCCTCCGCGAGCACGGCCTCGTCGACGACCTGCCGGATGGCCCGCGCGCCGGACACCAGGGCTCCCGAGTCGTCCTGCGGCACGTCGCCGAAGGTGTCGAGACCGAAGACGAGGTCGGACACGGGGACTGGATCGGACACGGGGACTGGATCGGACATGACGGGACTCCTTCGACTGATTGACGCGTCAATCATCGCTCGCATATGATTGACGTGTCAACAAGAGGAGTGGCGGCATGATGACGGCGCGACGGAAGGACCTCCCCACCGCCGAAGAGCTGCGGATCTGGCGGGACTTCATCGAGGCGACCGAGGCGCTGCGCTCCGCGCTCTCGGCACGGCTGCAGCGCGAGAGCTCCCTGTCGCCGGGTGAGTACGCCGTGCTCCTCGCCCTGCGTGAGGCGGACGGGCGGCGGCTGCGCTCCTCCGACCTCGCGGCCCGCGTCGGCTGGGAGCGCAGCCGCCTCTCGCACCAGATCGGCCGCATGGAGCGGCGCGGGCTGCTCCGGCGCGAGGAGTGCGTCACCGACAGCCGGGGCGCCGAGGCGGTGCTCACGCCGGAGGGCGCGGAGGCGTTCCGGAATGCGTCCCTGCCGCATCTGCGCGCCGTACGGGAGCTGTTCGTGGCCGCCCTCACGCCGGACCAGCTCGCCGCGGCGGAGGAGATCGGCGCGGCGCTGCGGAACCACCTGACCGGGCTCGACGGCTGAGGTTCGCCGAGCGCTTTGCCGGAACGCTGCCGTGTGCCGTCCGCGGCGCCGTCGTGGCTGGTCGCGCAGTTCCTCCCCCGACCTCCGGCCGGGGGCACTGTCCGGCGCACGAACGTCTCGTGGAGGTCCCGCGCGGCCTGCGGCACCGACTCGGCCCGCCGGCGCCGCAGCATGCACCGGCCGGGACGGGTGAAGTGCCTTCGGTGCGGGTGTCGTTCGCGTTCTGAGGCCGGGGGTGCCGGCCCGGTCACCCGAAGAGAGCAGCAGAACTTGCGTCACTCGTCCGGCGGGCCTGGCGTGCAGTCGGTCGGCTGAGCCGGGAGCCTAGGATCCATCACCGGACAAACGGTGCATCTGCTGCCTTGTCGGCATGGGTGGGATCACCTCACGACCGAAGGAGACGGGATGCCGCACCGCGCCGGAAGGACGCGTTGGAGACGCTTCGCGGTGGTCCTGGTGCCCGGCGTCGCCGCCTGCTCGGCCGTCGGTGTCGCCATGGCGCAGGGAGTGCTCGCCGCCTCGTTCTTCATCTCCGGCCAGAAGTTCCAGCTCTCCGCCGGCACCCTGACCGCCCGCGGGTTCAGCCTCTACGGCATGGTCGACGTGACGAGGAAGCACGAACTCGTCCCCGTCGTGGTCTCCGGTTTCCGCCATGCCACGATCAGCACACTGTGCCAGTCCGTGGTCGTCGACGTCCCGGTGCTGGGCACCCAGACCCTGCGCCTCACCGGCGGCTCCGGCCGGCCGGTCGAGACCTCGAACTTCTACATCGACGCGACGACCGAGTCGGTCGGCGAGGCGAATTTCACCGGTCTCGACATCGGCGTCGCCCAGGGAGCCCTCACCAAGGGCCCGGTCAGGTCCGGAGACCGGAACTCGCAGTTCTTCGATCCCGACGGCGTCGGCCAGCAGGCGACGTCGACCACTCTGAACGACGTGCGGGTGACCGCGGTCGCGGTGTCCGCCGGCACGTTCAGCATTCCGGGCCTGCGGGTGCGGCTCCGGCAGGGCGACCATGCCTGCTTCTGACGCCGGCGACCGCAGGCCCGGGACCGGAACCCCATCCACCAGGACAGGACGCGTGATCACCGACCCGTTCGGCAGAGGGCGCGAACTGCTCGCCAGGGCACCGGAGTTCGGGCCGAGGTTTCGCACCTGGCGTGGTGAACGTCCGTTCTGGGCCGGGTTGTTCACCTTCGCCGCCGGTGTGCCCATCCTTTACTGGCCCTACGCGAACCTGAACCTGGGCGGGATTCCGCTCGCCCTGTCGACCACCTCCGGCGCGGGCTCCCTGCTGATCGGAACGCTGCTCCTGACACTGGGCGTCGCGCTGTGCTGGCGCCCCCATCTCCGGGTGTTCGCGGGCATCGCCACCCTCCTGCTCGCCGTCGTCTCCTTCCCCGTCGCGAACTTCGGCGGCCTCTTCCTCGGCGTGGCCTTCGGCCTGGTCGGCGGCTCCCTGGCCTGCGCCTGGCTGCCGCCCCCGGCCGACGAACCGCCGACGGCACCGGACGACCGGCCCGCGCCGACAGCCGCGACAGCTACGCCGACCGAGCCGACCGGGCCGACCGGGCCGACCGGGCCGACCGGGCCGACCGGGCCGACCGGGCCGACCGGGCCGACCGGGCTGACCGAGCCGGCCGCGAAGGCTGCGAAGGCGGCGAAGGCGGAGGGGTGCAGTGGCGCCTGACGCGCGCGTTCGGACGGCCGGCCGTGCGCTCGGCCGTACGGCCCGGCCCCTGGCGGGTGCGCTGGCCGTGGTCGCCGTGGCCCTGCTCCTGCGCCCCGACGTCCCGCACGTGCCCGGCAGTGTCGGCGCACGGCACGCGTCGCCGCCTCCGGTCCGTCCCGCGAAGGGCCCGTGCGTGCTCCGCGCCGACCGGCTCGTGCTCCGGGGCGCGCGCTTTCGCGGAGTGGTCTCGCTGCGCACCGGGACCGGCAGCGTCCGGGCCCTGAAGTTCACCGTACGGTCGCTGGACGCCGTCAACCTCGATCTGACTGCGGGCCGGGGCCGCGCGGCGATGCGCCTGCGGGCGAGGCCGGCGACCACCTCCACGCTCAAGGGGCCGGGTGCCGGCGGGGTGGCGACCTTCTACGTCCGCAGACTGACCGGCAGGGTCACGGGCCTCGGCGGCGGCCCGCTCCCGGCCGACCGCACCGTTTCCGTCACCCCCGACGCCGTACCCCGCTGGCTCTCGCACCCGGCCACCCGCACCCGCACCATCACGCTCGCCGCGGCGACCGCCTCCCAGATCACCCAGTTCGGCGGCCGGCTGTCCATCAAGGGCCCGCAACTGCGGACGACGGCACGGGTCCCGCACGGTGCCTGAAGCGGGGCCCGGGGCCGGACAGGGGCAGGCGTCCTGGCCCGGCACGGCTCCGCCGGCCGGACGCCTGCCGGTCCGCGGCAGGCGGACGAGGGCGCGGGCGGGCGTCAGAGCCCCGGGCAGCTCGTCGTGGCCGCCTCGACGCGCCGGCCGCCCGGGAACGTGACCGTCACCGGCTCGGGTCCGGCAGCGGGGTCGGCCACCCGCCGTGCCGCGTCGGCCGTGCAGGCGATCTGCGCGGCCGCGAGGCCGGTATCGCCCGGCACGCCCGCCGCGGAGGACAGCCGGACGGAGATCCGGTCGCCCCCCGCGGTCACCTGCACGAGGCCGGCCCAGGACGGCGCCTCGGACACCACGGCGGCGCCGCCGTCCGCGGGGACGGCCGGGACCGCCGTCGGCGCGCCCGTGGGCAGGGGCAGCCGGGTGGTCACCCCCTCGCGCAGCTCCGCGCCGGTCGGACCCCGCAGCAGATCCCGCACCGCCGACTCCACGTCGCCCGGCGCGTCGGTCGGGCGACGGACGGCGACCAGCGCACCGTCCCGCACGAAGAACAGCCGTGCCGTCGGCACGACGCCGACGGCGGGACCGCCCTCCTGCACCACACCCGTCGTGGAGATGCCGCACGAGGCCAGGACACACACCGCCGCCGGAACCAGGAGCGCGGGACGGACCCGGCGCCGGAAGGTCACCACGGGTCCTCCCGGGGCGACTCGGCGGCCGGCAGGGGCAGCCGCACGGTGAAGACGGCGCCGCCCCCGGGCCGGTTCGCGGCACGGACCGTGCCGCCGTGCACCCGGACGTTCTCCGCGGTGATCGCGAGACCGAGGCCGCTGCCCTCGGTGCGGGTGCGGGCGGCGTCCGACTTGTAGAAGCGCTCGAAGACCTGCGGCAGCACGTCCTCCGGGATGCCGGGCCCGCTGTCCAGGACCTCGATCACCGCGAGCCGTGCCCCGCCGGAGCCCGCGCCGGGTGCCCCGCCGTCGTACAGCCGCAGGGCGACGGGCCGGGCGCCGTGCCGTAGCGCGTTGCCGACCAGGTTGGCCACGACGACGTCGAGGCGGCGCGGGTCGACGCGGCCGCGCAGGGCGCCGGGCGGCGGCAGTTCGCACTCCACCAGGCCGGTCCAGGCCCGGGCGTCGAGGGTGCGGCGCAGCGACTCGGCGAGGTCGATCTCGTCCAGGTGCAGCACCGCGGCGCCCGCGTCGAAACGGGAGATCTCCATCAGGTCGTCCACCAGCCGGGCCAGTTTCACGGTCTCCTCGCTGATCAGACGGACGGCGGTGGCGGTGTCCGGGTCGAGACGGGCGGCGTCCTCGTCGAGGACGTCGGTGACGGCGGACATGGCGGCGAGGGGTGTGCGCAGTTCGTGCGACACGTCCGCGGCGAACCGGCGGGCCCGGGCCTCCATGCCGCGCAGCTCGGCCACCGACTTCTCCAGTGCGGCGGCCGTCTCGTTGAACGTGTGGGAGAGATCGGCGAGTTCGTCGGACCCGTCGACGGCGAGCCGGGTGTCCAGGTGGCCCTCGGCGATGCTGCGGGTGGCGCGGCGCAGTGCCCGCACCGGGCGCAGCACCCCGCGGGCGGCGAGCAGCGCCAGCAGCACGGCGAGCGTCAGCGCGGGCACGGCGGCCCGTTCGGCCGCGGTGACCAGGGCGTCGACGTAGGCGCGCTCCGTGGTCTGCGGCACCGTCAGGAAGACGTGCACCCCGGAGGTGTAGGCGCCCTTCGCGTGTGCCTCGGCGAAGGTGACGGACATGCCGACGACCAGTGCGGTGCGGTCGCCGACGGCCACCCGCTGGAAGACCGTGGCCATGCTGGAGCCGACGGCCTCGCGGACGGCCGGGGTCAGCTCCGTGAAGCGGTCGCCGGCGGCCGAGGTCGCGCTCAGGCGGCCGTAGGTGGCCAGCACCCGCCAGGTCCCGGAGGGCTCGGAGCCGGCCACGTCCGCCGCGAACCGGGCCAGCGCGGCCTGGTCCGGCGGGAAGGCGAGGCCCGGGGCGAGGTGCCCGACCTGGGTGCGCAGCTGCTGGATCACGGCGTCCTGGCTCTGCTGGAGCACACCGGTGCGGGCCTCGCGGAAGGTCAGGGCGCCGGTGGTGGCGGCGGTGACGGCGGCGACCAGGGTGAAGGCGAGCACCAGGCGGATCCGCAGACCGCGCAGCTGCGGCAGGCGCGGGCGCCTCACCGGGCCGTGAACCGGTAGCCGAAGCCGCGTACGGTCCGGATGAAGCGCGGCTCGCGCGGCGGCTCGCCCAGCTTCGCGCGCAGCCGCCGGACACAGGCGTCCACCAGCCGCGCGTCCCCGTGGTAGCTGTGCTCCCACACCGCCTCCAGCAGCTGCTGCCTGCTGAACACCTGCCCCGGCGAGGCGGACAGGGTGAGCAGCAGCCGCAGTTCGGAGGGGGCGAGCGGGATCGGCACCCCGTCGCGGGCGACCGAGAGTCCGGCCCGGTCGACGGACAGGTCCCCGTAGGTGTCGATCTTCGGTATGCCACCCTCGGCCGGCGGGCCGCCCGCCCGGCGCAGCACCGCCCGGATGCGGGCCTCCAGCACCCGCGCCTGCACGGGCTTGACCACGTAGTCGTCGGCGCCCGCCTCCAGGCCCACGACGATGTCCTCGTCGTCGCCGCGTGCGGTGGCCATGACGATCGGCAGGGTCTGGTCGAGACCGCGGATCCGGCGGCACACGTCGAGCCCGGGCAGCCCGGGCAGCATGAGGTCCAGCACCACGACGTCCGGCCGGAAGGACCGCACACTCTCCAGCCCGTCCTCCCCGTTCGGGGCGGCGGCGACCTCGTGCCCCTGGCGGCGCAGGGCGAGGGCCACCCCCTCCCGGACGGCACGGTCGTCTTCGATCAGCAGTACGCGTGGCATGGGCTCAGTATGCGCATGAGATCCGCACAGGTGTCCGTTTGTTACGGGATGATCACACAAGTCAGCGATCCTGCTCGTTATCTTTTCGTTATCGCTTGCGCCAGGTCCGATCACATTCCGATCACAGCCTGACCGTCATGACCATGCGCACAGCACGTTCCCCCCGAGGCCGCCGCCGGGGCGTCCCCTCCCACGCCGTCCAGCGCGGGCGGAAGGGAGGAGGGCCGTTCCTGGGGGCCGTGGCCGCGCTGGCGGTTCTGGGGGCCGCCGGTTTCGCGGCCGTCCACGGGGATCCGTCAGATACCGGAACAACGCACACCGCCGACAAGGGCCGGTCCACCGAGCGGGCCCGGCCCGGGCGCGTCGGCGCCACCGGTCCGGCCACCACCTCCGCCTCCCCGCGCGCCACCACCTCGCCCACGCCGGAGATCCCGGCCACCGGACCGGGCACGTTCGTCACCGCGGCCGGCGGCAGCACCAGGGTCGGCTCCGGCACGCTCCTGCGCTACCGGGTCGACGTCGAGAAGGGCATCGACCTGTCCACGGCGGACGTCGCCCGGCAGGTCGAGCGCGTCCTGGCCGACCCGCGCGGCTGGACCGCCGACGGCCACTCGGCGTTCCAGCGGGTGTCGAGCGGTCCGACCGACTTCGTCGTCCGGGTCGCGACGCCCGGGACGGTGGACAGGATCTGCGGGGAGTACGGGCTGGACACCGGGGGCGAGGTCAACTGCGACGTGGCCGAGCAGGTCATGGTGAACCTCAGGCGCTGGCTGCTCGCGACCCCGGTCTACGCCCACCGGGTCAAGGACTACCGGGCCCTGATCATCAACCACGAGGTCGGCCACTTCCTCGGCCACGGGCACGTCGGCTGCCCCGGCCCCGGGCAGCCGGCCCCGGTGATGATGCAGCAGATCAAGGGCATGCACGGCTGCCTGCCCAACGTCTGGCCGTACGACGGCAGGGGCCGGTACCTGACCGGGCCGTCGCTGTGACGCGACGGCTCCAGCGGGCCGGTACGCCTCGGGGAGTGACCACACCCGACCGGCCCCCTCCCTGAGGACGGGCACAGCGCGCTGTGGCGTCGAGAACGACACCCCGGCGCAGGTCCTGAAGCAAGAGCCGCAGGCCCGGGACGACACCGCCGCGCGCACTCCACCGTCGGCACCGGGCGGGTGCCGCCCGCACGGCGGCCGGCCGGCTGCTCCGCTCGCGCGGTGCGTGAACCGGCCGTCCGCCGTGGGCGGGTCAGCCCTCGATCCAGCCGTGGTTCTTCGCGAACTGGGCGAGTGCGCCCCGGACCCGCACGATCTCCTCGGCGGTGAGCGTGGGCGCCGACGCCAGCAGCGTTTCGGTCACCTCGCGGGTGAACTCGTCCGCGCTGAGCAGATCGCACAGCGAGTCGTCGTCCGGACCGAGCGTGCGGACGTCGGCGCCCCGGGCGAGCCGGACACCGGACGCCTTCGGGCCGCGCTCGCCGGCCTCGATCTCGAACTCCACCGCCACGCCCGGGCGGACGTACGCCTCCGACATCTGCATGTCGTTCACGTGCAGGAAGACGTCCTCGCCCCCGCCGTCCGGAGCGATGAACCCGTACCCGCGCGAGCTGTCGAACCGCACCACACGACCACTGACCATGACAAACCCCCAACCAAACCGGGCCACCTGCCCGGACACCTGCGCCCGATGGTAGCCACGTCCGGCCCGGTCGGTCGACCCGGCCCGCCCGGCGTGGTCGCGGAGAGCGGAACTCGGTGCGCGGACAAAGAAGTTGATGTGGAAAGCTGTCGCCAGCCGTCGGTGGGCCAAGGGGAGCCGGGACGGCCGTTGAGAGGAGCGCACGTGACGCAGGACGGCACCGGGTCCGTGGAGATCGACACCAGCAAGCCGCATCCCGCCCGGATCTACGACTACCTGCTGGGCGGCAAGGACAACTACGAGGTGGACCGCAAGGCCGGTGACCAGCTCGCCTCCGTCGCACCCGAGGTGTGGATATCCGTCCGCGCCAACCGTGGCTTCCTGCAGCGCGCGGTCCGCCACGTCATCGACAGCGGCGTCCGCCAGATCCTCGACATCGGCACCGGACTGCCCACCTCGCCCAACGTGCACGAGGTGGCCCAGGCGCTGGCGCCGGACGTCCGTGTCGCCTACGTGGACAACGACCCGATCGTGAAGGCCCACGGCGACGCGCTGCTCAGCCGGGCCGGCACCACCAGCATCGTCCTCGCCGACCTGCGCGACCCGCAGGCCGTCATCGAGCACCCCGAGGTCCGCCGGGTCATCGACTTCGGCGAGCCCGTCGCCCTGTTCCTCGTCGCCATCCTGCACTTCATCCGCGACGAGGAGGAGCCCGAGCGGATCGTGGCCGCCCTGCGCGACGCGCTCCCGGCCGGCAGCTTCCTGGTGCTCTCGCACGCCACCGACGACTTCGCCGAGCGCAGCGACGCCCAGGCCGTCTACAACAACGCGACCGCCTCCATGAACCTGCGCCCCCGGGCCCGGATCGAGCGCTTCTTCGACGGGTTCGAGCTGGTCGAACCCGGCGTCACCCAGGTCCCGTTCTGGCGCCCGGACACCACCCCGCCGGCCGGCTCGGACGAGATCGGTTTCTACGGCGGAGTGGCCCTCAAGAAGGCCTGATCCGGCGTCAGGGCACTCCGAGCTCGAACAGGGCGTAACCCGCGTACGAGCCGGAGGCCAGTGCCGCGATGCCCAGCACGAGGCACAGGCAGGGCAGGCTGACCCGGCGCAGCGCGACCGCCAGGGGGACGAACAGGGGGAAGGCGGGCAGCAGATAGCGCGAGACGTTCGCGAAGTACTGCTGGCTGCCCAGCACCAGGGCGAGGGTGAGCACCGTGTGGACGACCAGCACCACCGGCGGCCGCAGCCGGAACAGCAGCGGCAGCAGGGCCAGGTCCAGCAGGACCACCCCGACCCCGACGACGTCGGCGAAGGGGAGCGCGAAGAGGTAGTCGAAGTGGCCCACGGGAACCGAGGCGAGGACGTCCAGGGTCTGGCTGCCGTAGTCGAACTCGTGCCCCCACGCGCCCGACTGGAGCTCGAAGTAGCCGCCGTAGTCGCCCATGCGGTGCCCCACCCAGCCCAGGTAGCCGAGCAGCCCCAGCGGGGCCACGAGCATCGCGGTCAGCGGCCGGGCCACGCCGTCCTCGCGGCGTCGCAGCGCCAGGAGCGCGGCCAGGGCGAGCGCGGCGACCAGGGCCGCGGCGGTGGGCCGGTTGAGGCCGGCCGCGAAGGTGAGCACCCCGGCCGTCAGCCAGCGCCGGGTCAGCACGGCGTACAGGGCCCAGGCGGCCAGGGCCACGTACAGCGAGTCCGAGTAGACCGCCCACTCCACGCCGGAGCCCGGCCACACGGCCCACAGCCCGGCGGCCGCCGGCCCCGCCCGCCGGCCGCCGAACCGGGCGGCGACGGCGAAGATCCCCAGCGCCGCGGCGAACGAGGCCACGACCGACACCAGCAGCCCGGCCCCGAACGGGCCGAGACCGGTGACCTCCATCGCCACCCGCATCAGCGCCGGGTAGAGAGGGAAGAACGCGGCCGAGTTGCCCTGGAGCGTGATCAGCCCGGTGGCGCCGGGGACCGGGACCAGCGCGGGATGGTAGCCGTGCAGGGCGATCTGCTGGTACCACCAGCCGTCCCAGGTGCCCAGTACGTCCCAGACGTGCGCACCGCCGCCGAACCGCGGATGCTTCCTGCGGAAGTCGCCCGCCGAGTCCAGCAGGTACATGAAGGAACCGAAGCCGGCGAGCTTGAGGACGCCGTACATCGCGAGGACCGGGCCGTAGTGGCGGGCGGTGCCGCGCAGGCGCTGTCCGGGACCCGGCGCGCCGGGACCGGGAGCCGCGGGCGGGGCCGCGGCCGTGCTTCTCGGAGATGCCGTCATGAGGGCGCGGACTCCGCCCGGCGCCGCCGCCCGCCACGGGCCGACCGCGCGACGGCGGCGGCCAGGGCGAGGGACAGGTGGGCGGCGGCGAGTACGGCGAGTTCCGCGCGGGACCCGGCGCCGGGGGCCGCGTGCCGCAGGACGGCCAGCGAGCCGGCGGTGACGGCCAGCCGGGCGGCCAGGGCGGGCAGGGCGGGCGGCGGAGGCTGCGGCGGCCGGCCGAGGACCGGCTGGGCGATGACCCGACAGGCGAGCAGAGACAGGGCGTTGACCACCTGTGGGGCGGCGGTCGCGCGCAGCGCCGCGTACAGGAGCAGGTGGGCGAGGGCCACGACGGTGGCGGGCACCGCGTACGACCGTGGCGGCCGCCCCGACGGCAGCGCGCCCCGGGCCAGTGCCAGGCCGATCCGCGCGATGCCGCGCAGGTCGGCGAGGGCCGTGGACAGCAGCTCGACCCGGCTGTCCGGGTCGTCCACCCAGTCGACCGGCACCTCGTGGATCCGCAGCCCGGCCCGCTCCGCGACGACCAGCAGCTCGGTGTCGAAGAACCATCCGGGGTCCCGCACCAGCGGCAGCAGCCGCGCGGCGGCGTCCCGTCGTACGGCCTTGAAGCCGCACTGCGCGTCCGAGAAGCCCACCGACAGGGTGCAGCGCAGCAGGACGTTGTAGCAGCGGGAGATGGCCTCGCGCTTCGGGCCGCGCACCACCCGGGCGCCGGGCGCCAGCCGGGTGCCGATGGCCACGTCGGAGTGGCCCGAGAGCAGCGGGGCGACGAGCGGCAGCAGCGCCGTGAGCCCGGTCGACAGGTCCACGTCGAGGTAGCCGACGACCGGCGCCGACGACGCCGACCAGGCGGCCCGCAGCGCGCGGCCGCGGCCCTTCTCGGCCAGCCGTATCCACTCCACCTCGGGCAGTTCGGCGGCCAGCCGTGCCGCGATCAGCGGGGTGGCGTCGGTGCTGGCGTTGTCGGCGACGGTGATCCGGAAGGGGTAGGGGAACGTCTCCCGCAGATGGGCGTGGAGCCGCCGCACGCTGGGCTCCAGGTCCGTCTCCTCGTTGAACACCGGTACGGCCAGGTCGAGGACCGGTTCGACGCGGTGCGCCGGAGCCGGCCACGCCGGTACCGGCACGGTGACGGGTGGGCGGTTCATGACGTTTTTTCGCATTCGTACTCGATTTCGGGGCATGCCGAGGACACACCCGGTGGGGGAGGAGGACGGCCGACGGGGCGCGGCCTACGGGCCGTTCGACGGGTCGGGGCTGTTGGTCACGGGCGCCGACGGCGGGGACGTGGTGGAACTCCCGGACGAGCTCTCCGTGGCACTGCGGGTCGCGTCCGGGGTGGAGGTCGCCGTCGAGGACGAGGACGGGGTCGACGAGGGGGTGCCGCCGCTCGTCGCCGACGGGGTGTCCCCGGGCGCGGTCGTGCCCTCGGGCGGCGGCGCCGAGGTCGTGACGCCGGAGGCCGGCGCACTGGGTGTCAGGCTCGGCGTCGGTGCCGGACCGGTGGTGGGGCTGGTCGCGGGCCAGGGGTGCGGCGCGCTCGGTTCGTCACGGACGTCGGCGTGGGGCCACAGGAACAGGCACAGGCCGAACCCCGCGACCGTGAGGACGGCGCCCGCCGCCCGCTGGGCCGCCCGGACCCGCCGCCGCGCCTGCACACCGGCCCGCAGCCGCTCCCGGTGCCGGGGCTCGAACGCCGTCGGCCCCTGCTCGTCGTGCATCAACTGCGTCAACTGCCGCTCGAAGCGATCCATGGTCCCTCCCTCACCCCACCGGCTCGATGGCGTCCGCCAGCAGCTCCCGCAGCCGGGCCACCCCGCGCGCCGCGTGCGACCGGGCGGTGCCCACCGGGCAGCCCAGCACGTCGGCGACCTGCCGGTCGGGCAGATCCTGGTAGTAGCGCAGGACGACGGCGGCCCGCTGGCGTGGGGTCAGCAGCGCCAGCGCCGCCTCCAGCCGGGACCGCTCGGCGACGACCGCCGACATGTCACCGGCCGCCGCCACCTCGGGCAGCTCCTCGACAGGGCGCTCGCCCCACCACCGGCGCCGCGCCGAGCGGGCCGCGGCGCGCGCCAGGACCTTCCGGACGTACGCCTCCGGCGCCTCGTCGGCGACCTTCGGCCAGACGAACCACAGCCGGACCAAGGACTCCTGCAACAGATCCTCGGCCCGATGCCGGTCGCCACCGGTGAGCAGACGGGCCAGGTGGCACAGCCCCGACCAGCGGGCCGCCACGAACTCGTCGTACTCACCGGCCCGAGCCTGCTCCATTCCCACGGTCCCCGCTCTCGCCGACTGCCTACACCTGGGAAAAGGCCCTGGGGGCGGCGGAACGCTGCACCCGGCCGGGGTGATCCGCGTCACGTGCGGGCCGGGTCCGTAATCGGCTGGCCGAGCGGTGCGGGGCCGTCGTAGGCTCCCCGCGATGACCACTCACTCTGCTGTCAGATTGGGGGTCCCGTCCACCTCAGGTGAGTGCTGATGGCCACTCACCTCACGGACGGGGACACCCGCCTCTCCCTGTGGCGGCGCGTGCGCGAGTTCGCCGTGCCGCCCGCCATGATCGAGACCGCGACCGCCCGCCGCACCGCCGGGGACTGGGCGGGGGCCTGCGCGGCCGCCGGTTTCGACGTCGACCTCGACCTGCGCGCACTGGCCCGGGCATGGGGCCGGGACGTCCGGGAACGGATCCGCTCCGACCTGCGCCGGCTGGCGCCCGACCTGCTCCGCTGGCATCTGCCGAGGGTCGCGCCCGACGGGTTGCTGCGGCCCGGCCTGACGATGCCGCTCGCCCGCTACGACGCCGGGGACGGCTCCCTGTGCCTCGTGGTCCGGACACCGCCCGCCTGGGCGGACGCCGGACAGCGGATCGGCCTCGCGCTTTGGGACGGCATCCTGGCCGAGCCCGCCGTCCGTGGGCATCCGCATCCGCACCCCAGCCGGCGGTTCCGCTTCGACCTGCATCGCCATCTGTGGGACGCGGGTGCCGCCGGCGAACTGCGGACCCGGTCGGGCGCCGACCGGCCGGCGGACGGCGAACGGTGCGCGTTCTCCGGCCGGCTCCCGTTCCTCGAAACGTCGTTGTGCGCCACGGACCGGTGGGCGGACGAGGCACGGGTCGTGCTGGGCGCCGAAGGCCGGGACAGCGGCACCGTCGTCGTACGCCTGGGCGGCCGGCAGCGGGTCGCGGTGCACCTCGCGGCCGACGGGACCGCGACCGCGGGCCCGGACACCGACGCCCGCGCCCCGGCAGCGGCGCGCGCCCCGTCCTGCCCGACGCGGCGACCTGGATCCTCCCCGACCTGGAGCTGCTGCGCGCCGGGCTGGTCGACGCCGCCCGGCTGCATCCGCTGGTCGCCGCGGCGCTCGCCCCCGGGCACCCGCCGGCCGCCCGGGACCCGTACACCGACCCGGCCCGCCAGCCGGGCCTCGTGGAGTGCCGGGGCGCCCGGCACCGGATCGGCCTGGTCGACGGGGTGCTGTCCCCGCTGGACCACTCCCTGGACGAACTGCGGCGCGAGGAACTCCTGGTGGCGCTCGGCGGACCGGCACTGCCCTGCCTGCGCGTCATCGACGAGGCGCACCGCCGCCCCGACTGCCTCACCGGCGTCCGCGAACGCCTCGACCACGGCGACACCGCGGGCGCGCTGGCCGTCGTCGAAGGACTGCTGGGGCCCGAAGCCGTACTGCGCGACGGGCCGTTGAAGGACGAACTGGAGGCGGCCGCGCAGCGCCGGATCGCCTACGGCCTCTACCGGGCGGGCCTCGCGTCCCGCACCGGTCCCGTCCGGACGCGGCGGCGCCGGTCCGTCCGCGACCCGCGGCTCGGCCCACGCCGCGCCAACCGGCGCTGACACCCACCCACTTGCCTCCTCACAACCCCCAGGTGATCCCTCATGACCACGCATTCCCCCGACCAACTCGCCGTCGCGGACACCCTGTCGGCGCTGCTCGGCGACTCCACCACCGAACCCCGGTCCGACACCCAGCTGGAGGCGCTCACCCTGGCCGTCGCCGCCGACCTGCCCGTCCTGCTGTGGGGCGAACCCGGCATCGGCAAGACCGCCGCCCTGAACCGGCTGGCCGAGGCGCTCGACCTGCCGCTGACCACGGTGATCGCCAGCGTCCACGAGCCGTCCGACTTCTCCGGCCTGCCCGTCGTCGGCGACGACCCCGCCGTGCAGGGCGTCCCGATGGCCCCGCCGGACTGGGCGGTACGGCTGGTGCGGGCCGGCCGGGGCCTGCTGTTCCTCGACGAACTGTCCACCGCGCCCCCCGCCGTGCAGGCCGCCCTGCTCCGGCTGGTCCTGGAGCGCCGCGTGGGCGCGCTCCGGCTCCCGCCCGGCGTACGGATCGTCGCCGCCGCCAACCCGCGGTCCTCGGCAGCCGACGGCTGGGAGCTGAGCCCGCCGCTGGCCAACCGGTTCGTGCACCTCCACTGGGCGCACGACCACGAGGTCGTCGTCCGCGGCCTCGGCGGCACCTGGCCCCGGGCCACCCTGCCCCGGCTCGACCCGGACCGGCTGCCCGCCGCCGTGGACTTCGCGCGCCGAGCGGTGTGCGGACTGCTCGCCACCCGCCCCACGCTCGTCCACCGGCTGCCGAACGGCGAGATGCGGCGGGGCGGCGCCTGGCCGTCGCCCCGCAGCTGGGACATGACCCTGCGCCTGGTCGCCTTCGCACACGCCGCCGGTTCCTCCCGGGACGTGCTCTCCCTCCTGGTCAGGGGGACGGTCGGGGACGGCCCGGGGCTCGAACTGCTGGCGAGCGTCGACCGGATGGAGCTCCCGGATCCCGAGACGCTGCTCGCCGACCCGGCCGCGGCCGACCTGCCCGAGCGCGGGGACCTGCGCCAGGCCGTGCTGGACGGCGTGGTCGCCGCGGTTCGCGAACGGCCGGACCGGGCCCGCTGGGACGCGGCCTGGGCCCTGCTGGTGCGGGCCCTGGACACCGGAGCCCCCGACCTCGTCGTCGTCCCCGCCACCACCCTGGCCTCGCTGCGCCGGGACGACTGGGATGTCCCGGCGGCGATCGAACGGCTCGCGGGCGCCGTGGCCGTGTCCCGGCGCGCCGACCGCGCCGCCGAACGCGTCGCGGCGAAGGTGCGCCGATGAACGCCGAGCCGGGCATCGACGCGACCGGGGCGCTGGACCTGGACAAGCTCTACGCCGCCCGGCTCCAGGCCGCCCGGGCCCGGCCCTACCTCGCCACGGCCCTGTTCGCCCTGCACGTCGTGGCGGACCGTCAGGTGCCGACCATGGCCGTCGACAAGCACTGGCGGTGCTATGTCTCGCCCGCCTTCGTGGACCGGATGCCGGAGGAGGACCTGGCCGGGGTGTGGGTGCACGAGGTGTCGCACCTGCTCCGCGACCACCACGCGCGCAGTGACCGGGTCGCGAGGGAACGCGGGCTGACCGGGGCCGGTGAGCGGCTGCGGATGAACATCGCGGCGGACCTGGAGATCAACGACGACGCGTACGGCGACGGGCTGGCCCAGCCCCGCGGCGCCGTCCGGCCGTACATGCTGCGCCTGGACGAGGGCCAGTTGATGGAGGACTACCTGCGGCAGTTCCGGCTCGGGCCGCTGACGCAGGACCTCACCTGGCTGGACTGCGGCAGCGGGGCCGACGGCCGCGACCGGGAGTGGGACCTGGGGCCGGACGGCGCGCACGGCCTCAGCGAGCAGGAGCGGGACGGGGTCCGGTTCCGGGTGGCGCAGGCCATCACCGGCCGCCCCGGCTCCACCCCGAACGGCTGGCGGCGCTGGGCCGAGGACGCCTTCCATCCGCCGCAGCCCTGGCGGGAACTGCTGGGCGCGGCGGTGCGCTCGGCGGCCTCCGCCGCGGGCGCCGGCGAGGACTACAGCTACGGCCGTCCGTCGCGCCGCTCGGCCGGGCTGCCCGGCGTCGTCCTCCCGAGCCTGCGCCGTCGACCGCCCCGGGTCTCGGTCGTCATCGACACCTCCGGCTCGGTCAGCGACGCCGAACTGGGCAGTGCCCTGCTGGAGGTGGCCGCGATCGCGCGCGCCGTCGGCGGCCGCCGGGACCTGGTCTCCGTGCTGTCCTGCGACGCGGCCGCCCGGACCGTGCAGCCGCTGTGCCGGGCGGAGGGCATCGCGCTCGTCGGCGGCGGCGGTACCGACCTGCGCGCGGGCTTCGCCCGGGCGCTGCGCACGCGGCCGGCCCCGGACGTCGTGGTGGCCCTCACCGACGGGCAGACACCCTGGCCGCAGACCCGGCCGGCCTGCCGGACGGTGGTGGGCCTGTTCCCCCGGCAGTACGGCGGCACGGGGTGGCGGGAGAACGACTCCGACCACGTACCGGAGGCACCGCCCGCCTGGGCGCGGGTGGTCGAGATCGGGTGAGCGCGCGGCTGGAACGGCCGCGGTGTGCCGTCAGCCGTCAGCCGTCAGCCGTCAGCCGTCAGCCGTCAGCGGCGCGGTCGGTCGCGCGGTTCCTCGCGCCCCTTCGGGGGCGGTTCGTGCCGCGGAGAGGTAACTGTAGGCGGAGGCCCGGGAGATGCCGAGGCGTCCGGCGACCTGCTGGACCGCGCCGCGCACCGCGAAGACGCCCTGCCGGTCGAGGTCCCGGAACAGCTCCCGCCGTTCCTCGCGGGTGAGCTGGGGCCACGGCTTGGGCCGGTGGAGCTGGCGGGCGTCGACGATCGAGTCCAGCACGGCGGTGATGTCGTGGCCGAACGTGGTGGTCGGCGGTGCCTCGGCGGCGGCGACCCCGGCGAGGCCGCCGACCAGCGCGTGCACCTGGTGCACTGCCGTGACGTCGAGGTTCACGCACAGCGCCCCGAACGCCGTACCGCCCGAGTCGCGCAGCACCATCGTGGACGACTTGACCAGCTTCCCGTCCCGGGTGCGGGTCAGGTAGTTCAGCTCGTCGCGCGCCTCGTCGCCGGCCGCCAGCAGCTTCATGCCGATCTCGCTCATCGACCCGCCGACCCCGCGGCCGGTGACCGACCCGGCGAGGGCCACGACGGAGTGTTCCGGGCGGCGGAAGTCGTGGACGACGACCTCGCAGAAGCCGCCCAGGGTCGCCACGATCCCGTCGACGACCGGGGCGAGCGCCGCGATGATCGCGTCCTGCTCGGCCCGCGCCGCGTCCGTCCCGCTCGCCGGTGCCGGTCCGTCTGTCATCGGTGCCCCCGCCTGGGTAGGGTCTGGACTTCAAGTCCAGATGATAGACAATAATTCCAGACCGTCGACGCTCATCCGGCGTTCGGCGGCGCCCGGAACGGAGGACGAACATGCCCGACACCCCGCCCGTCACCCTTCAGGACGTGCACGACGCGGCGGCGCGGATCAAGGGAGTGGCCCACCGCACCCCCGTGCTGCGCTCGCGGACCCTGGACGAGCTGGTCGGTGCCGAGGTCTTCCTGAAGTGCGAGAACCTCCAGCGCATCGGCGCGTTCAAGTTCCGGGGCGCCTACAACGCCGCGTCCCGGCTGTCGCCCGCGCAACTCGCCCAGGGCATCGCCGCCTACTCCTCCGGCAACCACGCCCAGGCCGTCGCCCTCGCCGCCCGCGAACTCGGCACCACCGCCGTCATCGTGATGCCCGAGGACACTCCGCGCGCCAAGCTGGAGGCGACCGCCGGATACGGCGCGGAGATCGTGACCTACGACCGCTACACCGGTGACCGGGTCGCGATCGGCGAGGCTCTCGCCGCCGAGCGGGGGCTCGCGCTCATCCCGCCGTACGAGCACCCGCACGTCATCGCGGGGCAGGGCACGGCCGCTCTCGAACTCATCGAGGAGGTGGGGGAGTTGGACACCCTGGTGGTGCCCGTCGGGGGCGGCGGGCTGATCGCAGGCAGCGCCACCGCGGCCAAGGGGCTGCTGCCCGGGATCCGGGTCGTCGGGGTCGAGCCCGAGGCCGGCGACGACACCCGGCGGTCCCTGGCGGCGGGGTACCGGATGTCCATCCCGGTGCCGCGCACCATCGCCGACGGCCAGGCGGCCGACATCCCCGGTGAGCTGACCTTCTCCGTCAACCAGCGCCTGGTGGACGACATCTCGCTGGTCTCCGACGACGAGATCCGGGACGCGATGCGGTTCGCCTTCGAACGGCTGAAGACGGTCGTGGAGCCGAGCGGCGCCAGCGGCCTGGCCGCACTGCTCGCCCACCGGGTGGCGCCGCTCCCGCGCCGGGTCGGGGTCGTCCTGTCCGGGGGCAACGTCGGCGCGCGGCGGTTCGCGGAGATCCTCGCCGGCTGACCGGGAAGAGCGGACGGCGGCACCCCGGCGGGGCGCCGCCGTCCGGAGCGGGGGGTCAGCCCTTCCGGAGCCTGCGGGCCGACCCGGGACTCAGCAGTCGCGGAACTCCGGCGACTGGTTGAGGATCTGAGCCCGGGTCGAGGTGAAGCGGGTGTACGTCTCGCCGCCCCGCGCCTGCGCGGGGAACACCGCGACCCGATGGCAGTTCTGGAAGGCGAGGGCGACCCCGAAGTGCCGTTCCAGGCTGCCGCGGATCGCGTCGGAGGACAGCGCCCGCAGCAGCTGCCCGCGCTCGCGTTCCGAGGGCGGCGGGGTCTGGTTGTCGGCGAACTCCGCTCTGCCGACGCGCAGTTCGGCGGCGAGCCGGGCGACGAGGTCGTACGCGTACGGCAGCGAGGTGCGGACGGTTTCCACGAAGTCCTCCTCCCGCACCGGGCCGTTCTCGGCTTCGGCGAGCAGTTGCGGGGAGACGTCGAGCGACATGTGGCGGTGTCCTGTTCTTCTCGGAGCGGTTGCGGAAAATCGGAGCGGCCCGGAAAGGGGGGCGCGAAGGCGGGACGGTCCCGCGGGGGGATCGGGGGCTGCTCAGGCGAAGGCGGGCAGCGCCGTAGGCCCGTGCCGGAAGTCCGGGTCGACCTGGGCGGCCAGGGCCTGGCCCGTCGCCGCGTCGGCCCAGGCGGCGGCGTTGCGCAGATGGAACTCCACGGCGTGCCGCTGGAAGGCCTCCCAGTCCTTGCCCCGCGCGTCCACCGCGGCCCGCAGCCGGTCCAGGGCCCGGGAGTTGGCCTGTTCCAGCGCGCCGCCGCCGCGCCCCTGTTCCTGCGCGTGGACGTACGGCGACAGTACGCAGTGCGCCAGCAGGTCGTCGCCCACCCGCTCGCGCAGGAAGGCGAGGTCGTCCGCGCCGGTCACCTTGTTGCCGACCACGGCGACCGGGATCCCGAACTCGGCGGCGTGGTCCCGGTACTGCCGGTACACGGACAGGCTCTTGCGGGTCGGCTCGACCACCAGGAAAGTCATGTCGAAGCGGGTGAACAGGCCGGAGGCGAAGGCGTCCGCGCCCGCCGTCATGTCGACGACCACGTACTCGCCGGGGCCGTCCACCAGGTGGTTGAGGTACAGCTCCACCGCACCGAGCTTGGAGTGGTAGCAGGCCACCCCGAGGTCGCTCTCGGCGAAGGCCCCGGTGACCATCAGCGGTACCCCGCCGACCTCCTGGACGTGCCGGGAGTGCACCTCGTCGTCGCCGAGCAGGCGCAGCAGCCGCGAGCCGTGCCCCGGAGGGGTCGTCTTGACCATGGCCTCCCGGGACGCGATGCGCGGGTTGGTGCCGCGCAGGTAGTCCTTGATCTCACCGGTCCGCGCGCTCAGCGGCGGCGCCGTGAGGCGTTCGTTCTCGTCGAGGCCGAGGGTGTGGGCCAGGTGCTGGTTGATGTCACCGTCGATCGCGACGACCGGCGCCCCGGACCGCGCCAGGTGACGGGTGAAGAGGGCCGACAGCGTCGTCTTGCCGCTGCCGCCCTTGCCGACGAAGGCCACGCGCATCGCTGTCCGCCACCCCTCTGTTGAAAATGGATTTCATGAGCACAGATTGGAGGGGGTCGCCCACGGTGTCAAATCGAGGTGGCCCGACCGGGTCGCGGCCCCGTCCTGTTGACGGAGCCGCAGATCCGGGCCGAGACGCACGGGCTCGACGTCATCGGCGACGCCGACCGCAAGGGCACCCCGCGCGCCCTGTGCCGGCCCTAGTCCCGGCGCGACACCTCCACGTTCTCCAGGATGCCGAGGGCGTCCGGGACCAGGACGGCGGCCGAGTAGTAGGCGGTGACCAGGTAGGAGGCGACCGCCTGTTCGTTGACGCCCATGAAACGGACGGTCAGGCCCGGCTCCTTCTCGTCCGGCAGGCCGGTCTGGAGGAGACCGATCACGCCCTGGTTCTGCTCCCCGGCGCGCAGCGCGATGATCGCGGACGTACGGGCCCCGGTGACCGGGATCTTGCCGCACGGGAGCAGCGGGACGCCCCGCCATGCCGGGAGGTGGTGACCGTCGACCTCGACGCCGCCGAAGTACAGGCCGCGCTTGTTGCACTCCCGGCCGAACGCGGCGATCGCCCGTGGATGGGCGAACAGGTGCGTGGTGTCCCGCCGCATGGCGAGGAGTTCGTCGAGGTCGTCGGGGGTGGGCGGGCCCGAGTGCGTGGAGATCCGCTGACCGTGGTCGGCGTTGTGCAGCAGGCCGAAGTCGCGGTTGTTGACCAGCTCGTGCTCCTGGCGCTCCCGCAGCACCTGCACGGCGAGCCGCAGCTGGTGCTCGGTCTGGTCCATCGGCCGGCTGTAGAGGTCGGCCACCCGGGTGTGCACGCGCAACACGGTCTGGGCGACGCTCAGTTCGTACTCGCGGGGCGCCGGCTCGTAGTCCACGAAGGTGTGCGGGACGTCCGGCTCGCCGGTGTGGCCCGCGCTGAGGGCGATCTCCGCCTCGCCGAAGGTGTTCGTCTCCCGGTGCCCGTCGAGGCCGGCCAGTTCCACGTGCGCGCGCAGCCCGGCGTGCCGGTCGGCCACCTCCCGGTACGCCGCGTGCGGCAGCACCAGCACGGTGGTCGCCGTCGCCGCGCGGGCCGTGAACTCCCAGGCGCCGTCGAGTCCGGCGAGCACCCGCCCGCCGAAGGTGTCACCGTCCGCGAGGAGACCGACGACCGCCTCGTCGCCGTACGGCCCCTGCCCGACCTGCTCCACCTTGCCGTGCGCGACCAGGTAGACGTGGTCGGCCTGGCGTCCCGCCGCCGCGATCACCTGCCCCGCCGCGTACTCCCGCTGCTCGAACCGCTCCGCCAGCGCCCGCAGCGCGGTGCCGTCCTCGAAGCCGCGCAGCAGCGGCAGCTCGGCCAGTTCGGCGGGGATCACCGCCACCTGCGCGCCGGTCTGCACGAAGCTCACCCGGCCGTCGCCGACGCGGTAGGACAGTCTGCGGTTGACGCGGTAGGTGCCGCCCGGCACGTCCACCCACGGCAGCGTCCGGGTCAGCCACCGTGAGCTGATCTCCTGCATCTGCGGTGCGGACTTGGTCGTCGTGGTGAGATTCCGTGCCGCGGCGGTACCGAGGCTCTGCTGCTCCCGCTCCTCGGCGTCCGCCGCGGGCGTCGTACCGGTCTCGACCGACATCGCATTCCTTCTCTCGCGTCGCAGGGGTGACGTCTTGCGCGCGGGCCGTCACCTTCCGCGGCTACCCCTACCCCCGCACCCGCGCCGCGAGTGATGCCGGGGGACGGAGCGCGAGGCACGTGCCAGCGGGAAGTGCCCCCGCACCACCCCGCACACCACCCCGCACTCCGCGCGACCGCCCCCGCTCGCCGGTCCCCGGCGAGCGGGGAAAGCCCTCGTGGCCGCCGGTGCATGCCCCGGCCCCGACCGGGTACGCGAGCCGTGGCCGCCCGGCGACCTGCCGGACCCGCGGCCCGTACCACCACCGCTACCTGGGGATCTGCCATGGAGACACCCGCACACGACGACTTCCCGACGCCGGCCCAGCGGGCGCTCGACACGCTGGCCGTGAACGCCGAGGACACCACCGCCCTGGACACGCTCGCACACAGCGACGTGCTGGTCCCGGTGCCGGACGACGCCGCGGAGGCGGCCGACCCCGCGATGATCGCCCTGCCCGTCCTGGAACGCCCCGACGGCGATCCCGTCGTCCCGGTGTTCACCTCGGAGGGGGAACTGACCGGCCTGCTGCCGACGGTCTCCCGCTACCGCGTGGTGCCGCTCGGCGCGCTCGCCTCGCAGTGGCCCGAGGACAACCTTTCGCTCGCCATAGACGGCAGCTCCGCACACGCCCTGACCCTGACCTCCGAGGGCGTGCGCACCCTGCTGGCCCGGCCGGCGGGCTGAACGAAGCGCTCCGGTCACCGGGAGGCCGCCGTCCGGGCCAGAATGGCGCCATGGAATGGATCTCCGGGGTGGCCGGAGGACTGGTACTGATCCTGGTCCTGCGCAGCATCCTGCGCACGCTCGTGGTCCCCCGGGGCCTGTACTCCGTGCTGGTGTACCGGCTGTGGTGGGGCCTGCGCCGCGTCCTCTGCCTCACCGCGCACCGCGGCGGCTACCGGGCGATCGACCGCGCCCAGACCTGGCTCGCCCCGCTCATGCTGGTCGGCATGCTCGCCGCCTGGCTCGGCGGGGCGTTCCTCGGCTTCGGCATGCTGCTGTTCGCGTTCTCCCCGCTGTCCTGGAGCACCGCGTTCCGGGAGGCGGGCTCCAGCCTGTTCACCCTCGGGTTCGCCAGCGGCGCGCGGCTGCGGCTGTCGGCGCTGGACTTCGTGGCCGCCGCCACCGGCCCGGTCGTCATCGCGCTGCAGATCGCCTACCTGCCCACGCTGTACGCCGCCTACAACCGCCGCGAACTGGAGGTCACCCTCCTCCAGTCCCGGGCCGGCGAGCCCGCCTGGGGACCGGAGATCCTCGCCCGGCAGTGGCTGGTCGACACCGAGACCGCGCTGCCCGAGCTGTACCGCTCCTGGGAGCGGCTGGCCGCGGACATGGGGGAGAGCCACGCCACCTACCCGGTCCTGCTGGCGTTCCGCTCGCCGCGCCCCTACCGCAGCTGGCTGGTCGGCCTGATCGCCGTCATGGACGCGGCGGCCATGCAGCTCGCGCTCGCCCCGCGCTCCGCCCCGCCGGAGGCCCGCCTGGTGCTGCGTGCCGGGTTCACCGCGCTGCGCGACATCGCCGCCTCCGTACGGGCCGACTTCGATTCCGACCCGGCCCCGGACACCCCGATCGAGCTGACCTACGGCGAGTTCGAGGAGGCCGCGGCCATGCTGGAGAAGGCGGGCTTCCGCGCCGAACGCGGCACCGCGGAGGCCTGGCCGCACTTCCACGGCTGGCGGGTCAACTACGAGGCGGTCGCCTACGAGCTGTGCCGCCGCTGCGACGCCGTACCCGCGCTGTGGACCGGTGGCCGCGACTTCGCGTCGGAGCCGATCCCGCCACGTCGCCCTCCGGACCGGCGGCCGCCCGAAGGACGGCCGGAAGTTCCCCCCGTGCGCGGGTAGCACGGCGCATCCTGAGGGAAGATCCCGGCAGGGGCCGGGGAGAGCGAGAGGGGCGGATCGTCGTGAGGGTCGTCCTGCTGGGCACCGCCGCCGGCGGCGGGTTCCCGCAGTGGAACTGCGCCTGTGCGCTGTGCGCCGCCGCCCGGGACGGCAAGCTGCCCTCCCGGACCCAGGAGTGCGTCGCGCTGACCGGCAACGGCCGGGACTGGTGGCTGCTCAACGCCTCCCCGGACATCCGCGCCCAGCTGACCGCCACGCCCGCGCTGTGGCCGGGACCGGACCCCCGGGACACCCCGGTGCGCGGCGTGCTGCTCACCGACGCGGAGGCCGACCACGTCACCGGCCTGACCGTGCTGCGCGGCGCGCCGGACCTCAAGGTGTACGCGGCCCCGCCGGTACGGACGGTGCTGGCTCCGGCCCGCGGCGCCCTGGACCGCTACGCGCCCTGGGAGTGGGCCGACAGCCTGGCCGACGGCGGCTTCGTGCTGGCCGGTGGCCTGGTCGTCACCGCCCACCCGGTCGGCGCGAAGGTCCCGTCGTACGTCCCCGCCGCGCTCGCCGAGGCCGACGGCCGCTGGGTCACGGCGTACCGCGTCGAGGACCTGGCCACCGGGGGAGTGCTGCTCTACGCCCCCTGCGTCGGCTCCTGGAGCGACACCCTGGACGACCTGTGCGCGGAGGCCGACTGCGTCCTGCTGGACGGCACCTTCTACACCGCCGGCGAGATGGGCACCAAGGTGCGCTCCGGCCCCCGGCAGGCGACGATGGGCCACCTCCCGGTCTCCGGCGCCCGCGGCAGCCTCGCCGCCCTGGCCCGCCACCCCCGCACCCGCCGGATCTACACCCACCTCAACAACACCAACCCCCTGGTCGACCCCTCCTCCAGGGCCCGCGCCCAGGTGGCCGCCGAAGGCGTCGAGGTGCTCCCCGACGGCATCGAGTTCGCGCTCTAGCGCCGCGGGCCGGTCGCGTGTTCCTGGCGCCCCTTGAGGGGCGCGGTGCCACACCCGGCTGCACCGCGAACCGCTCAGCCGTCCGCGCCTTCGAGCATCCGTCCCAGCACCGCCCGCTGCAGCGGGCATACCTCGGCGTGCAGGGCGCGGCCCTTCGCGGTGAGCGCGACCCAGACGCCGCGCCGGTCCTCGACGCAGACCGAACGCTCCACCAGGCCGTCCTTCTCCAGCCGTCCGATCAGCCGGGAGAGCGCGCTCTGGCTCAGGTGGATCCGGCCCGCCAGGTTCTGCACCCGGCAGTGGTCACCCTCGGCCGGGGTCTCGGTGGCGAGCAGGTCGAGCACCTCGAAGTCGCTCGCGCCCAGCCCGTGCGGATGCAGCACCCGGTCGATCTCGCACATGGTGCGCGCGTGCACCGACAGGATGTCCCGCCACTGTTCCTCGAGCCGGGCCTCGGCCGTCTTCACTGCCATACCCGCACCGTAACACCGATCAAGGCAGTTGTTGAGTGCGCAACTAGTGCGGGTGCAAGCAGTCCGGCCGCGCTCAGCCGACCGGGTCCTGGAGCAGCCCCACCATGTTGCCGTCGGCGTCCTTCACCGAGGCGACCAGCCGCCCGTTGCCGACGTCCCGCGCGTCCTGGACCAGCTCGGCACCCGCCGCCAGCAGCGCCGCGAGCCGCTCCCGCAGATCGGTGACGTGCCAGAACGGCGTCGGCCCGGTCAGGCCCTGCGCGTGCCCGTTCGGGTCGAGGCCGACGTCCTGCCCGGCGGCCTTGAACCCGATGTAGTACGGCTCGTCGGCGTAGGGCTCGACGCCCAGCAGCGCACCGAACAGCGCCTTGGCCCGCGCCGCGTCCTTGACGGGGTAGATGATCGTCTGCACGCCTTCGCTCATGGCGTTCCCACTCCTTGCGCTGAGAGAACCGGCTCTTTCCGGCCGGTGATCCCACGCTAGGACGCAGAAGCCCGTCCCGGCTTCTCCGATCCTGACCGCTTGCCGCCCTCGCCGACAGCGTCCCGAAGGCCCGCGGGGAACTGCGCGACCAGCCCCACCCGGCCGCAGCCGCCCGACAGCGCGCCCCGCCACCGCGGACCGCGCACGGCTCACGCAGACTCGCGTCGCACCAGCTCCGTCGGCAGGATCACCGCCGCCGGGTCCTCGCCGCCTATCTGGGCGAGCAGCACCCGGACCATCTCGGTGCTGATCCGGTCCCAGGGCTGCCGGATGGTGGTGAGCCGCGGGGTCACCGCGGTGGCCGCCGGGGAGTCGTCGAAGCCGCCGACAGCGATGTCATCCGGCACCCGCCGGCCGGCCCGCTGCAGCGCCGCCAGCACGCCCTGCGCCATCAGGTCGGAGGCCACGAACACGGCGTCCAGGTCCGGCGCCTGCGCGAGCAGCCGCTCGGCCCCCGCCTCGCCGCTCGCCCTGCTGTAGTCCCCGGACACGACGAGCGCCTCGTCGATCGCGATGCCCGCCTCGGTGAGGACCTCCTTGTACCCGGCGAGCCGCTCCACACCGCCCGGGGTGTCCAGCGGCCCGGTGATCATGCCGATCCGGCGCCGCCCCACGTCCAGCAGGTGCCGCACCATGTCCCGGGCGCCGTCCCGGTCGTCGGCGGCCACGTAGCTCACCTTCGAGCCGAGCCCGATGGGCTTGCCGCAGGCGACCAGCGGCACGCCCGCATCGCGCAGCTCCTCCGCAACCGGGTCGCCGGAGTGGCTCGACACCAGCAGCACCCCGTCGACGTGCCCGGCGGTGATGTACCGGGTGATCCGCCGCCGCTCGTCCTTCGTGCCCGCCAGCATCAGGAGCACCGGGATGTCGTGGCGGGCCAGCGCCTGCGTGCAGCCGCTCAGCAGGACGTTGAAGTTCGGGTCCTCGAAGAACCGCTCCTGCGGCTCGGTCAGCAGGAAGCCGACCGAGTCCGAGCGTCCGGTGATCAGCGAGCGGGCATGCCGGTTCACGACGTAACCCGTCCTGCGGATGGCGTCGTTGACCGCCTCCGCGGCGGCCGGGCTGACGTAGTGCCCGCCGTTGAGCACCCGAGAGACGGTGCCTCGCGAGACACCGGCCTCGCGTGCCACGTCATGGATCGTCGGCGGTTTGCGCCGGCCCCCCGTACCACTGCTCATGGTCATGACTTTACGGCCCCGGAGAGCAGGTCAAGGCTCCAGAAGCGCTGAATGACCAGGAAGAGGGCGATCAGCGGCAGTACGGCCAGGAACGCGCCGGTGATCACCAGGGTGTACAGGGCAGGCGTGTTGGCGCCCTGTTCGAGGAGCGTGTAGAGACCCAGCGTGAGCGGGAACCGCTCGTCGTCGCTGAGCATGATGTACGGCAGCAGGAAGTTGTTCCAGACGGCCACGAACTGGAACAGGAACACCGTGACCATGCCGGGGATCATCATCGGCAGCGCGATCCTGGTGAAGATCCGCCACTCGCCCGCCCCGTCCATCCGCCCGGCCTCCACCACGTCGGAGGGCACGGCCGCGGCCGCGTAGATCCGAGAGAGGTAGACGCCGTACGGGGAGAGGACCTGCGGCAGCAGCACGGACAGGTAGGAGTCCGTGAGGTTCGCCTTGGCCAGCAGCAGGTACTGCGGGATGGCGAGGATCACCGGGGGCATCAGCACACCGGCGAGCAGCACGTTGAAGATCGTCTCGCGGCCGCGGAAGCGGTAGGTCGCGAGCGCGTAGCCGCTGAACGCGGACACGGCCGTCGACAGCAGGGCGCCCAGGCCGGCGTACAGGGCGGAGTTGCCCATCCAGCTCCAGTAGATGCCGTCGCGGTAGGCGTTGAGATCCTTGAGGTTCTGGGCGAAGCCGGAGCCGGGCAGGAAGGTGAACGTGGAGAACAGCTCGCTGCCGGACTTGGTGGACGCGATCACCACCCAGGCCACCGGGAGGAGCGTGTAGATCGCGCCGAGGGCGAGGGTGAGCGTCGGGATCAGGGCGATCCGGCGGCGCAGTGGCGGCCCCTGGGCGGTTCCGGGCGTCGTACCGGCGGCCGGGGTGGCCTTGCGGACGGCAAGAGAACTCATCCTGCTGCCTCCTGCCTGTTGCGGCGGTTCGCGGCCCGCAGGAAACCGAAGGACAGCACCAGCGTGGCGAGGGCGATGAGGGTCGCCTCGGCCGCCGCGGAGTAGATGTCGCCCTTGGCGAAGGCGTCCACGTACACCTTCATCAGCGGACTCCAGGTCGTGTTGACCGAGTTGGTGAGGGGCTTGAGGGTGGTCGGCTCGTTGAAGACCTGGAGCGTCGCGATGATCGAGAAGAAGAAGGTCAGCACCAGCGAGGGCGCCACCATCGGGATCTTGATCCGCAGGGCGGTCTGCAACGGGGACGCGCCGTCCAGCTTGGCCGCCTCGTGGACCTCGGCCGGGATGGACCGCAGCGAGGTGTAGATGACGATCATGTTGAAGCCGGTGCCGCCCCAGACCGCGATGTTCGACAGGGCCAGGTACAGCGGCCCGCCGTCCAGCAGGTTCGGCTGCGGCAGGTGCAGCCTGTCGAGTACGTAGTAGAAGGGGCTGACGTCCGGCAGGTACAGGAAACCCCACAGCAGCGCGGCGACCACACCGGGGATGGCGTACGGCAGGAAGATCGCGAGCCGGGTGAACGGGGCGAGCCGGACCCGCTCGGAGTCGAGCATCAGCGCGAACAGGAGGGCGAGGCCCAGCATCACCGGGACGACGATGCAGCCGTAGCCGAGGACGCGCAGCGCACCGTCGTGGAACTCGCTGTCGGTGAGGGCGTCCTGGTAGTTCTCCAGGCCGGCCCAGACCTCGCTGCGGGCACCGGCGCCCAGGCCGAGGCCGGAGACGTGCACCTTGCGGAAGCTGAGCCAGACCGCGTATCCGATGGGCAGCGCGAAGAACAGGGCGAAGAGGACCGTGGCGGGGAGGAGGAAGAAGTAGGGGGCGCTCCGCGCTCGTTCGACGGCGGTGGTGGGGGACGGGTGGCCGTACGGGGCCCCCTTGACCCCGTACGGCCTCCGGACGGTGGGGCTGGTCACCGCGAGACCTCGAAGCCCTGCTTCTTCATGTCGGCGACTGTGGCGTCCTGCATCGTCTTCAGGGCGGCGGTGAAGTCCGACCTGTTCTTCGCGGCGGCGCCGAACGCGTCGTTGAAGGACGTGTAGGCGACGTTGACGTTCGGGCCCCAGGCGGAGGGTGCCGTGGTCTTCGCGATCCCGGCGGCCTCGGTGTAGAAGTCCGACTGGTTCGAGAAGTAGGCCGGCGGGGTGGCGAAGGCGCCGCTGGTCTGGGCGTTGGTGGCGGCCGGGTAGATGCCGCTCTCCTTGGCCAGCGCGTTGAGCGCCTCGCCGTCGGTGTTCAGCCACGCGGCGAACCTGGCGGCCGCCGCCTGGTGCCTGGAGTCGGTGGTGACGGCGGTGGAGGAGCCGCCCCAACTGCCCGTGACGTTCCCGGAAGTGGACCACTGGGGGAGCGGGGCCATCGCCCACTTGCCCTTGGTGTCGGGCGCGGCGGTGGTCAGCGTGCCCGGCGCCCACACCGCGGAGACCCAGGCGATCTGCTTGCCGGTGTCCAGCGCCTTGTTCCAGGCCGGGGTGTACATCGGCTGGTTGTCGATGACGCCCTCCTTGACCAGACCGCCCCAGAACGAGGCGACCTTCCGGGTGGCTGCGTCGTCGATGGCGACCTTCCACTTGTCGCCGGAGGTGGTCCACCACCTGGCGCCGGCCTGCTGGGCGAGGCCCGCGAAGAGGCCGGAGTCGTTGGCGGAGAACGTGGTCAGTTCGAGGCCGGGTGCCTTCTTCTTCAGCTGCCGGGCGTCCTGGGCGAACTCGTCCCAGGTGGCCGGCACCTTGAGGCCGTACTTCTTGAAGAGGTCCGCGCGGTAGTAGAACATCATCGGGCCGATGTCCTGCGGCACCGCGTACACCGCGTCCGTGCCGAGGGTGACCTGCTGCCAGACGCCTTCGGCGAACTTGGACCTGGCGTCGCCGACGTTCTTCGCCAGGTCGGCGACGGCGTCGTTGCTGACCAGCGTCGGGAGTGCCTGGTACTCGGCCTGCACCAGGTCGGGGCCGTTCTTCGCCTTGTGCGCGGTGAGGATCTTGGTGACCAGCGTGTCGCCGGACGCCTGCTTCTTCACCGTGACGGTGATCTGCTCCTTCTTGCCCTCGCCCTTGTTCCACAGGTCCACGACCTTGTCCATACCGGGCGCCCAGGCCCAGTACGTCAGCGAGACCGGACCGGAGTCGGCCTTGCTGTCGTCGTCGGACGAGCCGCAGGCGGCGAGGGCGGTGGCGCCGAGCGAGACGGCGACGACGGTTGTCACGAGGCGACGGCGCTTCGTGTGCGGCATGGATCTCTCCCCTGACCTGGGTTCCCGCCCGTCGCGGGAACCTGTCATGCAGACGTGTGAGCGTTCCCAGGCCCGGATCATCGTCCGTGCTGAGTCCGTGTCCTGCTCTGTGAGCGTTCACAGTAGAGAAACATCCCGGACACTTGTCAATGGTTGTTGCTGTGCGGTTATGGTGAGCTCACGCCACGATCGATGTGTGTGAACGTTCCCAAATGATCGATTAAACGGGAGAGATCCATGCCGGACATCACCCCCAGGGGCCTGACCAGGCTCGCCTTCGGCGGGGACTACAACCCCGAGCAGTGGCCGGAGGACGTCTGGCACGAGGACGTCCGGCTGATGCGCGAGGCCGGGGTCACGATGGTGAGCGTCGGGATCTTCTCCTGGGCCCTGCTGGAACCGGCGCCGGGGGAGTACGACTTCGGCTGGCTCGACCGGGTACTCGACCTGCTCCACGAGAACGGCATCCGCGTCGACCTGGGCACCCCCACCGTCGCGCCGCCCGCCTGGTTCTACCGCGCCCACCCCGAGGCCCTGCCGGTCACCGCGGAGGGCGTGCGCCACGAGTTCGGCTCACGCGGCGCCATCTGCCACTGCAACGCCGACTACCGTGCGGCGGCGGCGAACATCACCACCCGTCTCGCCGAGCGCTACGGCGAACACCCGGCCCTCGCGCTGTGGCACGTCCACAACGAGTACGGCGTCCCGGTCTCGGCCTGCTACTGCGACTCCTGCGCCGCCCACTTCCGCCGCTGGCTGGCCGGCGCCCACGGCAGCGTGGCGGCCGTCAACGAGGCCTGGGGCACCGCCTTCTGGGGCCAGCACTACACGGACCTGGCGCAGATCAACCCGCCGCGCGTCACCCCGACCGTCGGCAACCCGGGCCAGGCCCTCGACTACCGGCGGTTCACCGACGCCACCATCCGCGAGAACTTCCGCGCCGAGCGGGACATCCTGCACCGGCTCTCGCCCGGCGTCCCGGTGACCACGAACTTCATGACCGCCCTCAGCCAGTGCGACTCCATCGACTACTGGGCCTGGGGCCGGGAGGTCGACCTGGTCACCAACGACCACTACCTGATCACCGACGGCCGCCGCACCCACGTCAACCTCGCCATGGCCGCCGACCTCGCCCGCTCGGTCGCCGGCGGCGCCCCCTGGCTGCTCCTGGAACACTCCACCTCGGGTGTCAACTGGCAGCCGCGCAATCCGGCCAAGGCGCCCGGCCAGATGGCCCGCAACTCCCTCGCGCACGTGGCCCGCGGCTCCGAGGGCGCCATGTTCTTCCAGTGGCGGCAGTCCCGGCGCGGCGCCGAGAAGTTCCACTCCGCGATGCTGCCGCACGGCGGCACCGGGACCCGCGTCTGGCGCGAGGTCGTCGGACTGGGCGCCGCCCTCGACTCGTTGACCCCGATCAGGGGCACCCGCACCCGGGCCGATGTCGCCGTCCTGTGGGACTGGCAGTCCTGGTGGGCCCAGAACCTCCAGTGGCGCCCCACCGAGGACCACGACCCGCGCGAACGCGCCGACGCCTTCTACGAGGCCCTCTACGACCGCCACCTCACCGTCGACTTCGCCCGTCCCGAAAGCGACCTGTCGGCCTACCCCCTGGTCGTCGTCCCGGCCCTGTACCTGATGACCGAGGCGGCCGGGAACAACCTCCGCGAGTACGTCGAGAGCGGCGGCACGCTCGTCGTCTCGTACTTCTCGGGGATCGTCGACGAGCACGACGCGGTGCACGAGGGCGCCTACCCGGGGCCCCTGCGCGAGACCCTCGGCCTCACGGTCGAGGAGTTCTCCCCGCTGCTGAAGGACGAGCGGGTGCGGCTGACCGGCCCGGAGGGCTCAGGGCCGACCGGCGACGTGTGGACCGAGTTCGTCGTCCCGGGCGCCGCCGAGACCGTCTGGAGCTACGCCGACGGCCTCACCGCCGGCCGACCGGCAGTCACCCGGCACCGGCTGGGGGAGGGCACCGCCTGGTACGTGTCGACGCGCCTGGACGCGCACGGCCTCGACGCCCTGCTCGAACGGGCCGCCGAGGACGCCCGGATCCCGCCCCGCGCCGAACTGCCCCGCGACGTCGAGGTGGTCCGCCGCACCGGCGAGTCCGGCACCTTCCTGTTCGCGATCAACCACACCGCCACCGACGCCAAGGTGCCCCTGGAGGCGCACGGCACCGAACTGCTGACGGGCGAACGCGCCGCGGGTCGGCTCGCGGTCCCGGCGGGCGCCGTACGGGTCGTACGACTCGACGGCTGAACCGGGGCGCGGGCTCAGGGGCCGCCGCGCCCGCGCCCACCGAGACCCCCTCCGTCCGCGAGTGCCACGAGAGCCGCGGGCGGAGGGGCACTCCTTGGGCCCCACCGTAGGAACCCCCTCTCCAGCCACGTCGAAGGGACGACGGACGATGATGTTCCATCCCAGACGCACCCTCAGGGCCCTGCTGCTGCCGCTCCTGGCCGGGCTCGCCCTCACCGCCCTCCCCGCGCAGACCGCCCGGGCGGCGAGCACCCTCACCAACGGCGGCTTCGAGTCGGACGGTGCGGGCGTGGCCACGCCCACCGGCTGGTCGGAGTACGGCGACACGGGCGCCTCGTACACCGAGTCCGGCGGCCACGGCGGCAGTTACCGTCTCAGCCACTACTCGGCCTCCGCCTACAAGGTGGAGACCTACCAGTACCTGTCGGGGCTGGCCAACGGCACCTACACCCTCACCGCCTGGACCCGCTCCAGCGGTGGGCAGAACTCGGCGTACATGTCCCTGAGGAACTGCGGCAGTTCGGACCAGAAGACCGACCTGCCGGTCTCCACCAGCAGCTGGGTGCGGATCGTCACCTCGATCGCGGTGACCGACAACCGGTGCACGATCGGCATCTACTCGGACGCCAACGCGGGCAACTGGATCAACGTCGACGACCTGACCTTCGCCTCCGGGTCGACCGGCCTGTCGATCAAGGGTGCTGACATCTCGTCACTCGCCAAGAGCGAGGCCAAGGGCGGGGTCTACAGGACCAGCTCCGGCACCACCGGGGACGCGGTCACCATCCTCAAGAACGCCGGGATGAACTACGCGCGCCTGAAGGTCTGGGTCAACCCGGCCGACGGCTACAACGACAAGGCCCATGTGCTGGCCATGGCCAAGCGCATCAAGGCCGCCGGCATGAAGCTGCTGGTCGACTTCCACTACTCGGACACCTGGGCCGACCCGGGCAAGCAGACCAAGCCCGCCGCCTGGGCCGACGACTCCTACAGCCGGCTGAAGACCGACGTGTACAACCACACGTACGACGTCCTCGACGCGCTGAAGTCCCAGGGCACCACAGCCGACATGGTCCAGATCGGCAACGAGATCAACGGCGGCATGCTCTGGTCCGAGGGCTCCACCGACAACTGGTCCCAGCTCGCCGGCCTGATCAACTCCGGCTACAGCGCGGCCAAGGCGGTCTCGTCCGCCACCCGGGTCGCCCTGCACCTGGCCGACGCGGGCGACGACGCCACGGTCCGCTGGTGGTTCGACAACGCCAGGACCTACGGCATCGACTACGACGTGATCGGGCTGTCGTACTACGGCTACTGGCACGGCTCCCTGGCCGCCGCCCAGACCACCCTGGACGACGTGGCCTCCCGCTACTCCAAGCCGGTCTTCGTCGCCGAGACCGCCTACCCGTTCACCCTCGCCCAGGACGACTCGCTGGAGAACCAGATCGACACCACCGGCGAACTCGTCACCGGCTACCCGGCCACCGCGGCCGGCCAGCTGGCCTGGATGAACGCGGTCGCGAGCATCGTCGAGGCGGTCCCGAACGGCCGCGGCCTCGGCGTCTTCTACTGGGAGGCGACCTGGACCGCCGTCACCGGCAACGGCTGGGACCCGACCGACGCCGGCTCCGGCAGCGGCTGGGAGAACCAGGCCCTGTTCGGCTACGACGACAGGGCGCTGTCCTCCATGGCGTGGTTCAGCCACCGCTGAACCACCACGGACGGCGGCCCGGCCGTAAAAGGGGACGGCCGGGCCCCTCCGCCGTGTTCCGCGGCCGCGCCGCGGGCAGGACACCGACCGGCCGAACTCGTACGGCCGTTCGGTCTCGGACATCGCGCCCCGATCCCCGCACGTGGGGGCTTCGGCTGCGCGACAGTGGGAACAGACACTGCGAGGAGGCAGGGGACGGAGGCCGGTCGGATGCTGAGGAACACCGCGAGCGCAACCCGCCTGGAGGTTCTCGACTGGCTGAAGGACCCGGCGGCCCACTTCCCGCCCCAGCGCCACGCCGACCTCGCCGAGGACGGCGTCACCGTCCGGGCCGTCGCCGCCAAGCTGGGGGTCTCCCGCAAGGTCGCCGGCGCCCATCTCGGCCTGCTGGCCCGGCTCGGCCTGCTCCGCACCAAACGCATCCGGCACCGGGTCTACTACCGGCGCGACGAGATCCGCATCGCCGAGGTGGCCCGGATGTTCGAGAAGGGCTGGTGAGAGCGGTTACCCCTGCCACCATGGGTGTCATGGACCGACCCACGCGCCTCGTCCCCCTCCACTACGTCGCCGTCGGCGGCCGAGGCCCGGAGGACGTGGTGACGGATCCCGACGGGCGGATCCTGACCGGCGTCGAGGACGGCCGCATCCTGCGCCTGGACGGCCTCGGCGACCCGGACACCGCCCGGGTCCGGACGCTGGCCCGGACCGGCGGCCGCCCGCTCGGCCTCGACCTCCTCCCGGACGGCGACCTGCTGGTCTGCGACGCGGAACGCGGCCTGCTGCGCGTGGGCCTCGCCGACGGCACCGTCCGCGTCCTCGCCGACACGGTCGAGGGGGAGCCGCTGCGGTTCGCGAGCAACGTGGTCGCCCTGCCCGACGGCACCGTGTACTTCACCGCGTCCAGTCGCCGGTTCCCCCTCGGCCAGTGGATCGGTGACATCGTCGAGCACAGCGGCACCGGCCGCCTGCTGCGCCTCGCGCCGGGTGCGCGCACGGCCGAAGTGGCCTGGGAGGGCTTCCAGTTCGCCAACGGGCTGACCGTGAGCGGCGACGGCACCTTCCTGATCGTCGCCGAGACCGGCGGCTACCGCCTCACCCGCTACTGGCTCACCGGCCCGCGGGCCGGCCGCGCGGAGTTCTTCGCCGAACTGCCCGGCATGCCCGACAACATCTGGCGCGACGGCGACCTCGTCTGGGTCGCCCTCGCGGGCCCGCGCAACCCCCCGCTCGACGTCTTCCACCGCAGCCCCCTCGCCGTCCGCCGCGCGGCCGCCCGCGCCGCCGTGCACGTCCCCTACCGCCCGGTCGGCACCCTCGCCGTCCTCGCCCTCGACGACCACGGCCGGGTCGTCCACCACCTCGCCCGCCGCAACTCCGGCTTCCGCATGGTCACCAGCGTCTGCCGGACCGGCCGCCACCTCGTGCTCGGCAGCGTCCGGGAGCCCGGCGTCGCGGTCTGCGCGGCCCCCACCGCGAAGTGACCGCCGGGTACGCCCGGCGGTACCCTGGGGCACCCGTCAGGGGCGGTGCCGAACAGGAGACGTACGACCATGACAGCCCCGGAAGCCGAGAGCCTCCGCGTCCAGCCGACCCCGCGGCGGCGACCCGAGTGGGGCGCCCAGACACCCGTCGTCGCGGTGGTCGCCGCCGGCGGCGCGCTCGGCGCCGTGGGCCGCTACGGCCTTGCCCTGGCCCTGCCCACGGCCGCCGGGGGATTTCCCTGGGCGACCTTCTGGACGAACGTCATCGGCTGCGCGGTGATCGGCGCCTTCCTGGTCCTGATCACCGAGGGACTCCCCGCGCACCGCCTGGTGCGGCCCTTCTTCGGCACCGGCGTCCTCGGCGGCTTCACCACCTTCTCCACCTACGCCGTGGACATCCAGAAGCTGGTCGACCACGGCAGGCCCGCCACCGGCCTCGCCTACCTCGCCGCCACCCTGTGCGCGGCCCTCGCGGCGGTCTGGTGCGCCGCGACCCTGACCCGGCGTGTCCTCACCCGGAGGCAGCGATGACGAGACTGACCGGCCGCGCCCTGCGCCTGACCGTGTACATCGGCGAGGACGACATCTGGCACCACAAGCCCCTCTACACGGAGATCGTGCACCGCGCCCACGCTGCCGGACTCGCGGGCGCCAGCGTCTTCCGGGGGATCGAGGGCTTCGGCGCCTCCTCCCGCATCCACACCTCGCGGCTGCTGTCGCTCAGCGAGGACCTGCCGGTGGCGGTCGTCGTCGTGGACACGGAGGAGCGGATCCGGGCGTTCCTGCCGCAGCTGGACGAACTGGTGACCGAAGGGCTGGTGACCCTGGACGACTGCGAGGTCATCCGGTATGTCGGCCGGGCCGCGGAAACCGGCGAATCGGACGTGAAGGGTAAGAACTCGTTGTGAACTGGCTGTTGGTGGTCCTCGGCGCCATGGTCGGTGCTCCGCTCCGCTACCTCACCGACCGCGCCGTCCAGGCCAGGCACGACTCCGTCTTCCCCTGGGGCACCTTCGTGGTGAACGTCACCGGCTGCCTGGTCCTGGGCCTGCTGACCGGTGCGGCCGCGGCGGGCGCCGCGAGCCCGCACCTCCAGCTGCTGGTGGGTACCGGGCTGTGCGGGGCGCTGACGACGTACTCGACGTTCTCCTATGAGACCCTCCGGCTGACCGAGACCGGCGCCGGGCTCTACGCTGCCGCCAACGTCGTCGCGAGCCTCGTGGCGGGGCTCGGGGCGGCCTTCGCCGGGGTGGCGATCGCCCAGGCCGTCTGGGCTTAGGACTTGCTTCTCGCCCCTGCCTGTAAGACTGTCTACAGCACTGTCGACCAAACTCTGCAGAACTGGATCCCATGAGCGCCATCTCCGTCGGCCAGGCCGCCATCCTCGGGGTAGTCGAGGGGGTGACCGAGTTCCTCCCGGTGTCCTCCACCGGCCACCTCAAGATCACCGAGGGGCTCATGAACATCCCCGTCGACGACCAGTCCGTCGTCGGGTTCTCCGCCGTCATCCAGGTCGGCGCCATCGCCGCCGTGCTGGTGTACTTCTTCAAGGACATCAAGCGGATCGTCTCCGCCTGGGGCCGGGGACTGGTCAACAAGAACGAGCGCTACCACCACGACTACAAGTTCGCCTGGTGGGTCATCTACTCGACCATCCCGATCGTCCTGGTCGGTCTCGCCGCCAAGCCGCTGATCGACGGGCCGCTCGCCTCGCTGTGGGTGGTGGCCGGCTCGCTGATCGTCGGCTCCGGCGTGATGTGGTGCGCGGACCAGATGGGCCGCCACAAGCGGGGTGAGGACGACACCTCCTTCAAGGATGCGATGCTGGTCGGCTGCTCCCAGATCCTCGCCCTGCTCTTCCCCGGCTTCTCCCGCTCCGGCGCCACCATGTCCACCGCGCTCATCCTGGACCTGGACCGGGTCGCCGCCACCCGCCTCTCCTTCTTCCTCGGCATCCCGGCCCTGACCGGCGCCGGCATCTACGAGCTCAAGGACGCCCTCGGCGCGGGCGTGGGCGCCGCCCCGCTGGCCGTCGGCACGATCGTCTCCTTCGTGGTCGCCTACGCCTCCATCGCCTGGCTGCTGAAGTTCGTCGCCAAGCACTCCTTCAACGCGTTCGTGATCTACCGGATCGTGATCGGCCTGGCGGTCTTCGGCCTGCTCGCCACGGGCACCATCAACGCCTGACCGGCCGCCGTTCGACGCGCCACCGCTCCGCCACGGGGTGTGATGCCTGCATTCAGGTGTCGCGCCCCGTGAATGTTTTCCCGTCTCGAAACCTTGACAGCCTCGTCCCGCAACCCGGAACATCTCACCCGTGAACCTGTCAGACAGCCCGACAGCCGGACAGCCCCCGCGCCGTGTGAGCGCCATGGAGGCGGTACTGGCGCACCTGCGCGGCGCCATCGAGCGCGGCGAGTACGCGGTGGGCGACAAGCTCCCCTCCGAGGCGGAGCTCTGCCGCACCCTGGAGATCAGCAGGCCCGTCCTGCGCGAGGCCCTGCGGGCCCTGCAGACCATGGGCCTGACCGTCTCCAAGACCGGCAAGGGCACCTTCGTGGTCGCGAGCGCCGTCGAGGACCCCACCTTCGGCGACTACGCGGCCAGCGACCTGCTCGAGGTGCGCCGGCACATCGAGATCCCGGTCGCCGGGTACGCGGCGCTGCGCCGCACCCCGGAGAACCTGGACCACCTCGCCCATCTGCTCGACCGCATGGAGCGGGAGACGGACACCACCGCGTGGGTCGCGATGGACACCCTCTTCCACCTGGCCGTGGCCGAGGCCGCCCAGAACCCGGTGTTCCGCCGGGTCATCGAGGAGATCCGGGACGCACTGGCGCGTCAGTCGGCCTTCCTCAACGAGCTGGGTGACCGCCGCGAACAGTCCAACCGGGAGCACCGGGCCATCGTCGAGGCCCTGGTCGACGGTTCCGAGATCGACGCGGTGGACGCCATGAGCCACCACCTCGACCGCGTCGAGACCACCCTCACCCACATCGTGCGCCCCGCGCGCACGGACCAGCACCAGGAAGGCGGCACCCAGGCGTGAGCGAACAGCACCTCAAGGACGAGACGCGCCCCTCGTCCCGTCACGTCGACGCCGGGGACCACGGCTACAGCAAGTCGCTGAAGCACCGGCACGTCAACATGATCGCCATCGGCGGAGCCATCGGCACCGGTCTCTTCCTCGGCGCCGGCGGCCGCCTCGCCGACGCGGGACCCTCGCTCTTCGTCGCGTACGCGGTCTGCGGCGTCTTCGCCTTCCTCGTCGTGCGCGCCCTCGGCGAACTCGTCCTGTACCGCCCCTCCTCCGGCGCCTTCGTGTCGTACGCCCGGGAGTTCCTGGGCGAGAAGGGCGCGTACACCGCGGGCTGGATGTACTTCCTGAACTGGGCGACCACCGGCATCGCCGACATCACCGCGGTCGCCACCTACACCCACTACTGGGGCATGTTCTCCGACATACCCCAGTGGGTGATCGCGCTGATCGCCCTGGCCGTCGTCCTGACCGTGAACCTGATCTCGGTCAAGATCTTCGGCGAACTCGAGTTCTGGTTCGCGATCGTCAAGGTCAGCGCCCTGGTGATCTTCATGGTCATCGGCATCTTCCTGCTGGTCACCCAGCACCCCGTCGACGGCGCGTCCCCGGGCCCGTCCCTGATCACCGACAACGGCGGCGTCTTCCCGAACGGCCTGCTGCCGATGTTGCTGATCATCCAGGGCGTCGTCTTCGCCTACGCCTCGGTCGAGCTGGTCGGCGTCGCCGCGGGCGAGACCGAGAACCCCGAGAAGATCATGCCGAAGGCGATCAACTCGATCATGTGGCGCGTCGGCCTGTTCTACGTCGGCTCCGTCGTCCTCCTGTCGATGCTGCTGCCCTGGAACAAGTACACGGCCGGCCAGAGCCCCTTCGTCACCGTCCTCTCGCACATCGGCGTCCCGGCGGCCGGCGGCGTGATGAACCTCGTCGTCCTCACCGCGGCCATGTCCTCGCTCAACTCCGGCCTCTACTCCACCGGCCGCATCCTGCGCTCCATGGCCGTCAACGGCTCCGCCCCGAAGTTCACCGCGAGGATGAGCCGCAGCCAGGTCCCGTACGGCGGCATCCTGCTCACCAGCGGTATCTGTGTGCTCGGCGTCGGCCTCAACTTCGTGGTCCCCGCCGACGCCTTCGAGATCGTCCTGAACTTCGCGGCGATCGGCATCCTCGCCACCTGGGGCATGATCATGCTCTGTCACCTGCTGTTCTGGCGGAAGACCCAGAACGGCGAACTCACCCGCCCCGGCTACCGCCTGCCGGGTTCCCCGTGGACCGAGATCGTGACGCTGGCGTTCCTCGTCTCCGTCCTGGTCCTCATGTACGCCGACGGCGGCGCCGGACGCACCACCGTGCTGTGCCTGCCGCTGATCGCCGCCGCGCTGGTCGCCGGCTGGTACGCCGTCCGCCGCCGCCTCGCGCACCCGTCCACCGGAACCGACGCGTGACCCGCGAACCGGTCCCTCCCACCTCACCCGAGACCAGGCAGTGATGTACAGCAGTTCCCCCGCGGCCGCACCCGTCGTCCGTGAACCCCTCCACGCCCCCGTCGCCCACCTCATCCGCGGCGGGGTCGTCGAGGGCATCCACTACGGCTCCGTCGTCGTCCTCGGCACCGACGGACAGGTCCAGTTCCAGCTCGGCGACATCGAGGCCGCGTTCTACCCGCGCTCCGCCCTCAAGCCCGTCCAGGCCGTCGCCATGCTGCGGGCCGGGCTGCCCCTCGACGGCGACCTGCTCTCGCTGGCCGCCGCCAGCCACTCCGGCGAGGAGCGGCACCTCGCCGGGACCCGGCGCATCCTCGGCCTCGCCGGACTGACCGAGGTCGACCTGCGCAACGTGCCCGACATGCCGTACGGCTCCGCGGTGCGGGACGAGTGGATCCGGGCCGGCCGCCAGCCGTCGCGCCTGGCCCAGAACTGCTCCGGCAAGCACGCGGCGATGCTGTGGACGGCGAAGCTCAACGGGTGGTCCCTGGAGGACTACCTCGATCCGGCGCACCCGCTGCAGCAGGCCATCGCCGAGATCGTCGAGGACCTGACCGGGCAGCGGGTCGCGGCGACGACCGTGGACGGGTGCGGGGCGCCCCTGTTCTCCGTCTCCCTGCACGGGCTGGCGCGCGCGGTGTCGCGGATCGCCACCGCCGTGCCGGGCACGCCGGAGGCCCGGGTCGCCGACGCGATGCGGGAGCACGCCGAGATGGCGTCCGGGGCGGGGCGTGACGTGGCCGCGCTGATGGCGGCCGTGCCGGGGCTGCTGGCCAAGGACGGCTTCGAGGGCGTCGAGGTGGCCGCGCTGCCGGACGGCCGCGCCGTCGCCGTGAAGATCTCCGACGGGGCGGACCGGGCGCGGGTTCCGGTGGCCGCGGCGGCGCTGGCGCGGGCCGGGGTCTCCCCGGAACTGCTCACCGAGTTCGCCGGGGAGGCGCTGCTCGGTGGTGGGCGGGAGGTCGGGCGTGTGCGGCCCGTTCGTTCGCTGGAGCCGGTTTCGGTGTGCGCCTGAGGGGCTGGGCGGCCATGTCGTGGGCGGCTGCGAGTCGTCCGTGGCTGGTCGCGCAGTTCCCCGCGCCCCCAAGGGGGCGCTTCACCCTCACTCTTTTGAAAGAGGAATCGTTCCTTCATGACTGTTCGCAGCGAACACGACCTGCTCGGCGACCGTGATGTGCCCGCCGATGCCTACTGGGGTGTGCACACGCTCCGTGCGACCGAGAACTTCCCCATCACCGGCACGACGATCTCCGCCTACCCGCACCTGATCGACGCGCTCGCCGCCGTCAAGGAGGCCGCCGCGCTCGCCAACGAGGAACTGGGGCTGCTGGCGCCGGAGAAGGCCGCCGCGATCGTGGCCGCCTGCCGGGAGATACGGGCCGGCAGGCTGCACGACCAGTTCGTCGTCGACGTGATCCAGGGCGGTGCCGGGACCTCGACGAACATGAACGCCAACGAGGTCGTGGCGAACCGGGCGCTGGAGCTGATGGGGCACGGCAAGGGGGAGTACGGGTACCTGCACCCCAACGAGGACGTCAATCTGGGGCAGTCGACCAACGACGTCTACCCGACCGCCGTCAAGATCGCGACCGTGTTCGCGGTGCGTGGCCTGCTCCAGGCGATGGCGGTGCTCCAGGACTCCTTCGGGCGCAAGGCCGTCGAGTTCCGTGACGTGCTGAAGATGGGCCGTACGCAGTTGCAGGACGCGGTGCCGATGACGCTCGGGCAGGAGTTCTCCGCATTCGCCGTCATGCTCGACGAGGACCGCAGCCGGCTCGCCGAGGCCGTCGAGCTGATCCACGAGATCAACCTCGGTGCCACGGCGATCGGGACCGGCCTCAACGCGCCCGCCGGGTACGCCGGGTCGGTGCGCCGGCACCTCGCCGGGATCACCGGGCTGCCCCTGGTCACCGCCGCCAACCTGGTGGAGGCGACGCAGGACTGCGGGGCGTTCGTGCAGATGTCCGGCGTGCTCAAGCGGATCGCGGTCAAGCTCTCCAAGAGCTGCAACGACCTGCGGCTGCTGTCGTCCGGGCCGCGGGCCGGGCTCGGCGAGATCAACCTGCCGCCCGTGCAGGCCGGTTCGTCGATCATGCCGGGCAAGGTCAACCCGGTGATCCCCGAGGTCGTCAACCAGGTCGCCTTCGAGGTCATCGGCAACGACGTCGCCATCACCATGGCCGCCGAGGCCGGGCAGCTCCAGCTGAACGCCTTCGAGCCGATCATCCTGCACTCCCTGTCGGAGAGCATCACGCACCTGCGCAACGCCTGCCTCACGCTGGCCGAGCGGTGCGTCGACGGCATCACCGCCAACACCGAGGTGCTGCGGGCCACGGTCGAGAACTCCATCGGCCTGGTCACCGCCCTCAACCCGTACATCGGGTACACGGCGGCCACCGACATCGCGAAGGAAGCCCTCGTGACCGGCCGGGGGGTTGCTGAACTGGTCCTGGAGAAGGGCCTGTTGCCCGCCGAGCGACTCGCCGACCTGCTGCGTCCCGAGATCCTCGCGGGCAGCGGCTCACCCCCGGTCTGACCTGCGACTGCGCACCAGGACCGGTCCGGAGGCACAATGGTGATCATGACAATGACGTCGTCGCCAACGTTCCTGCCGGTCCTGGAGCGCATCGCCGAGGAGATGGAGCGGACGCCGGGCCGCGGCCGGCCCGCCGACTACATCCCGGCGCTCGCCGCCTGCGACCCCCGAAGCTTCGGCATGGCGGTCGCCGAGCTGGACGGCACGGTCTACGGCGTCGGCGACTGGCGGCAGCCGTTCTCCACGCAGTCCATCACGAAGGTCTTCACGCTCGCCCTCGACCTGGCCCGCGAGGGCGACGAACTCTGGGAACACGTCGGCCGCGAACCCTCCGGCAACCCCTTCAACTCCCTGGTCCAGCTGGAGTACGAGAACGGCATCCCGCGCAACCCGTTCATCAACGCGGGCGCGCTCGTCGTCACCGACCGCCTGCAGACCCGTACCGCGGACGCGGCCGGCGAACTCCTTGCCTTCCTGCGCGCCGAGAGCGGCAACCCCTCCCTGGACTTCGACAAGGAGGTGGCCGCCTCCGAGTCCCAGCACGGCGACCGCAACGCCGCGCTGGCCCACTTCATGGCCTCCTACGGCAACATCGACAACGACATACCTGTCCTCCTCGACCAGTACTTCCGCCAGTGCTCCGTCGCCGCCTCCTGCGCCGACCTGGCCCTCGCGACCACGTTCCTGGCCCGCCACGGCATCCGCTCCGACGGCACCCGCCTGCTGACCAGAAGCCAGGCCAAGCAGGTCAACGCCGTCATGCTGACGTGCGGGACGTACGACGCGGCAGGCGAGTTCGCCTACCGGGTCGGCCTGCCGGGCAAGAGCGGGGTCGGGGGCGGCATCATCGCCGTGGTGCCGGGCCGTTGCGCCCTGTGCGTCTGGAGCCCCGGCCTGGACGAGCGGGGCAACTCGGTGGCGGGGGTGGCGGCGCTCGACCGCTTCACGACACTGACCGGCCTGTCGGTGTTCTAGGAACCGATCTGTTCGTCGCCGGGACCGGAGCGCCCCGGCAGGGGCGCGGGGCTGTATCGATGTGCGGCTCGCCGCGCGGGCGCGACCAGCCCCCACCTCGCCCGCACCCGACAACGCACCACACACAGGTAACAAGTAGGCCGCTCCCAAGAAATCGCCCCGTCGTTTCCCGGCCACCCACCATTGACACGCTGACCCAGTGTTGGCCATGGCTTTCCCCGTCGATCTCCGCCGCTGCCAGGTTCTGGGCCTGGCCGGCACCGCCTTCCTGGCCCTGGGAGGTGAGACAGCCGGCGCCCTGCCCGTGGCGGATCTGCTCGCACCCAGCTCCGTGCAGGCGGCGTTCGGCCTGGTCGGCGTCTACTTCGGCGTCGTGCTGCTGATCGCGGCATGGCTGCTGCTGGGCCGCCTCGTGCGCGGTTCCGAACCGCCCACCCCGCGACAGCTGCTGCTGGTCCTCGCCGTCTGGGCGGCACCGCTGCTGCTGGCGCCCCCGCTGTTCAGCCGGGACGTGTACAGCTACCTCGCGCAGGGCGCCATGGTCGACGCGCACATGGACGTCTACACGTCGGGGCCCGCCCAGCTCGGCGGCCCGCTCGCCGACGAGGTCGCCCCGGTGTGGCAGAACACCGCCGCGCCCTACGGCCCCGCGTTCATGGGTGTGGCCTCGCTGCTCTCCGGGCTGACCCGCGGTGAACTGCCGGCCGGGCTCTTCGGGATGCGGCTGGTGGCCCTGCTCGGCGTCGGCCTGATGGCGGCCGCGCTGCCCCGGCTCGCCCGGCACAGCGGCGCCGACCCGGCCGCCGCGCTCTGGCTCGGCGCCCTCAACCCGCTGGTGCTGCTGCACCTGGTCGCCGGCGCCCACAACGACGCCATCATGCTCGGCCTGCTCGGCCTCGGCCTGGTCGCGGCGCTCGGCCGCTGGCCGGTCCTGGGAGCCGTGCTCGTCACGCTCGCCGCGCTGGTCAAGGCACCCGCCGCCCTCGGGTTGCTCGCGGTGATCGTCGTCCAGGCCCGCAAGGGCCGCAGTCCCGTGCGGGCCACCCTGACGACGGCGGTCGCGTCCGGGGCGACGACGGTGGTGGCGACCGCCGTCGCCGGGACCGGGTACGGCTGGATCAGGGCCCTCGACACGCCCGTCTCCCCGCACAACTGGGCGCTCAGCAGCCTGCTCGGCCGCGCCACCGGCCGGATCCTCGAACACTTCGGCAGCGATCTCGCACCGCTCGCCGTCCCGGCCTGGCACCTGCTCGGGCTCGCGCTCACCGCGGTGACCGTGCTGCTGATATGGGTCCGGCTGCGGCCCCGCCCGGTCTACGCCCTCGGCCTGAGCCTGGCCGCCGTCGCCGCCTTCGGGCCGGCGATCCGCCCCTGGTACGCCATCTGGGGCCTGTTCCTGATAGCGGCCGCGGCGCCCAGCACCTCGGTTCGGCACCGGGTGGCGGCCGTCACCGGCGTGCTCGCCCTGGCCGTGCTGCCCAGCGGCGGCCCCGCCGACATCGGCCAGCTGGTCCTCGCCGTCTCCGGCGGGGTGCTCGGCGTGGTCGTGCTCTGGCAGGCCCACCAGGCCGCGCAGGCCCCGGCCGTGGGACGTACGGCATGAGGCCCCCGACGAGACCGCGGACCGACCGGGGGCGGCTGCTGCTCGTCCTGGTCCTCGTCGCCGCCGTGACCGTGTTCACGGCCACCGTGCCGCTCCTGCGCGACTGGTTCGACCTGCGCGTCTACTACGGCACCGTGCACACCTGGGTGCACCACGGCGGCCGGATCTACGACTACCGGGTGCCCGGCACGACGTACGGGTTCACGTATCCGCCGTTCGCCGCCGTCGGGATGCTCCCCATGGCGCTGGTGGGGCTGCACCTGGCCATCGCGGCCTCGCTGCTGCTGAACCTGGCCGCGCTGGCGTTCGTGCTGCGCATCATGGCCGGGCCCGGCTGGCGGCGCTGGGGCTGGTACCGGTGGGCGCTCGCGCTGTGCGGGCTGGCGCTGTTCGAGCCGTTGCGGGACACCTTCAGCTTCGGCCAGGTGAACCTCGTACTGCTCGCCCTGGTGCTCGCGGACTGCTGTCTGCTGCGCAGCGGGCGGGGCCGCTGGGCGGGGGCCGGCATCGGGCTCGCCGCCGCGATCAAGCTCACGCCGGCCCTGTTCATCCTCATGCTGCTGATCGGCCGCAAATGGCGGGCGGCCGGTGTCGCCACGGCCGTGGCGCTCGCCGCGACCGGGCTCGCCGCCTGGGCCGACCCGCGGGCGTCCCGCTTCTACTGGACCCAGGCGCTCTGGGACACCAGCAGGGTCGGCCGGCTCGACTATGTCTCGAACCAGTCGCTGCAGGGCGTGCTGGCCCGGCTCGGCCATCCGGACAAGCCGCTGTGGGCGATCCTGGTGCTGCTCACCCTGGCCGTGTGGGCGTGGCGGACCCGCAGGGCCGTCGTGGCCGGCGACTGGACGGTGGCCTTCGCGCTCACCGGCCTCGCCGCCTGCCTGGTCAGCCCGATCACCTGGGTGCACCACCTGGTGTGGGTGCTGCCGTCGTTCGTGCTGCTGGCGCGCGCCGGGCACCCGCGGCTCGCGGGCGCCCTCTACGCGGTGATGTGCACCAGCGTGGTGTGGCTGTGGTTCGACGACGCGTCCGGCATCGACGGGTTCCTCGGCAGCAACATCTACACCTGGATCACGCTGGGCCTGCTGCTCGGCCTGCCGGTCGGTCAGTCCCGGCCGGAGCGTTCGCTCCTGAGCCGCACGGCCAGGGTGACGGCGCCCGCGCCGAGCACCGCGAACCCGGCGACGGCGGCGGTCTCCCACCAGTCGGAGTCGTCCCAGGGCGCCGTGGCCGCCGCCATCGGTACGGTGCTCGGGCCCGGCCGGGGCCGCGGCTTGGCCCGCAGGGCGTCCAGCGAGCCCACCGGGTCGACCCGTCCGGCCGCCTCGAAACCCCAGTCGAGCAGCTGACGGGCCTCGTCGTAGACGCTGCCGTCCTGAGGGTTCATCACGGTCACGAGGAGGGTGCGCCCGCCGCGCCTGGCGGCGGCGACGAGGGTGTTGCCGGCGTTGGTGGTGTAGCCGTTCTTGATCCCGATCAGCCCGGGGTACCGCCCCACACCGTCCGCACCGGTCAGCAGCCGGTTGGTGTTCTCGATGCCGAAAGACCAGCCGGTGGCGTCCGGGAAGCGGGCCTCGGCGGTGGAGCAGTACCGCGCGAAGTCGGGGTTGCGCAGCCCCTCCCGGCCGAACACCGCGAGGTCGAAGGCGGAGGAGACCTGGCCCGGTGCGTCGTACCCGTCGGGGGACCTGACCTGGGTGTCGAGGGCGCCCAGGGCACGCGCGTTGGCCTGCATCCGGGCGGTGGTGCGCTGCCAGCCGCCGTCGAGTGCGGCCAGGACGTGCACGGCGTCGTTCCCCGAGCTGAGGAAGACCCCGCGCCACAGGTCGGACACCTGGTACGTGTGGCCCGCCTCGACGCCGACCACGCTGCTGTCCTCGGGGACGTCCGCCAGTTCCCTGGACGTCACGCGGTGCGGGAGGTCGGCGGGCAGGACGGGCAGCACGGTGAGCGCGAACAGGGTCTTGAGGGTGCTGGCCGGTGGCAGCTGGCGGTGTGCGTGGCTGGCCGCCAGCACCTGGCCGGTGTGCGCGTCGGCGACCAGCCAGGAGAGTGCGGAGAGGTCCGGGAGCTCCGGGGCTCCCGGGTGCGGCCGCACCTGCGTGCCGGAGTGGTAGAGCAGCGACGGTCCGGGCACCACCGCCCTCGGGGGCGGGGCCGGGTCGAGCGCCGCGGTGCCCGCGGCGGCCGTGCCGGGCGTCAGTGCCAGCAGGCCCGCCAGGCAGACGGAGCAGGTGGTCACCGCCACTCGCCGAGGGAATCGGTCAGGGAATCCGATCGTCATATGATCAACGTAGGAATGGGGGCGGTGTCCGGCGCGCTGTCAGGGCCGGTCGGACGCAGTGTGCAACCCGGATGCCGCACGCTCCGCTCCGCCGCGCGCCTACTGTCGGGGCGCCCGGGTGTCAGCCCGCCGGCAGGGTCGGCTGTACGCGCCGCAGGAAGGTCGCGTTGTCCGGGGTCTCCCGCAGCCGCTCCAGGAGCGTCTCCAGGCCGCCCGGGGTGCCCTCCCGGCTCTGCAGGGCCCGGCGCAGTCCGCGGACGGCGGTCAACTCGGCCGGGGTGAGCAGGAGTTCCTCGCGGCGGGTGCCGGAGGGGGCGATGTCCAGGGCCGGGAAGACCCGCCGGGAGGCCAGCTCGCGGTCCAGGCGCAGCTCCATGTTGCCGGTGCTCTTCAGCTCCTCGAAGAAGTAGCCGTCGGCCCGGGAGCCGGTGTCCACCAGGGCGGTGGCGAGGATGGTGAGCGAGCCGCCCTCCTCGGCCGTGCGGGCGGCGCCGAAGAACCGCTTCGGGCCGAGCAGCGCGCCGGCGTCGACACCGCCGCTGAGGGTGCGGCCGTTGGAGGCGGCCGCGTTGTTGTGCGCCCGGCACAGCCGGGTCAGGGAGTCGAGCAGGATGACGACGTCCCTGCCCTCCTCGACGAGCCGCTTGGCGCGTTCGACGACGAGTTCGGCGAGGGCGATGTGCTCCTTGGCGGGCCGGTCGAAGGTGGAGGCGTACACCTCGCCGCGCACCGAGCGCCGCATGTCGGTGACTTCCTCCGGGCGCTCGTCGAGCAGCAGCACCATGAGGTGGCACTCCGGGTGGTTGCCGGCGACGGCGGCCGCGAACTGCTGGAGCAGCACGGTCTTGCCGGTCTTCGGCGGGGCCACGATCAGCCCGCGCTGCCCCTTGCCGACGGGCGCGAACAGGTCGGTGACCCGTCCGGCGAGCCCGGCGGCGGGGTGTTCGAGGCGGATCCGCTCGTGCGGGTGCAGCGGGGTGAGGTCGCGGAAGTGGCGTCGGCCGCGCAGTTCGTCGGGCGTCCGGCCGTTGATGCGGGTGATCCCGGTCAGCGTGCGCCGGTCGCCGCGGACGCCTTCGACGAGGTCGCCCCTGCGCAGGCCGTGACGGCGGACCAGAGCCGGCGGGACCTGCGGGTCGGCGGGGGAGGGCAGGCAGCTCGGGGCCCGCAGCTGCCCCTTCCCGCCCGCGTCGATGTCGAGGACACCGGTGACCGGCCGGTCGGCCGGCCGGTCCTGCTGTTGTACCGGGGGTTCGAGTGTGGTGGTCATGGGAGGTGGTCCTTTCGCGGACGGAAGACATGGGTGAGGGGGGAGTGGGCCGCGAGCGGGAGGGCGTGTGCGCAGGCCTCCGTGCGGCGGGGAACGGCACCTCGCGAACGGCGCGGACGCCCTGGTCACGAGGTGGTGCTGAGAAGCCGGCGGGCCGGTCGGGAAGCGACGGGCGATGCGGCTGGAGGAGTGGAACCGGCACTCGGCGCCCGACGGAGGGCGCTCACACGTGCTGATCGCACTATACCCGTGGTTCCTCGGTCGTCAACATGGCACCCGGCCCCGGTATTCCCGCCGCCCGTGGTCGCCTGCCGGGCCGCACCGGCCGGGAAAAGCTCCTTCCCCCAGGCCCGCGGGCGCCTACGATCGGCGGTGTCCGTGTCGTCGCGCCGTCAGGAGCCCCTCGTGGAGACCCCGTCCGTGCCGTATCGCCCGGACCCCGCCGGCGGGTGCCCGCACGCCGACAACGCCCGGCTGCTGGCGCGCGGTGCCGTCGCTCCCGTCGTGCTGCCCGGTGGCGTCGAGGGCATGGCCGTGCTCGGGCACGAGGCGCTTCGGGAGTTCCTCCAGCATCCCCAGGTCGCCAAGGACGCACGGCACTTCACGCAGTTGCGGGAGGGCCGCGTCCCGGCGGGCTGGCCGTTGCTGACCTTCGCCACCGTGCGCGGGATGACCACCGCCGACGGTGCCGACCACCGCAGGCTGCGCGGACTGGTCAGCCGGGCCTTCACCCCGCGCCGGGTCGAGGAACTGCGGCCCCGGGTCGAGGAGTTGACCGACACCCTCCTCGACGACCTGGACCGGGCCGCCGCCGACGGTGACGGCGTCGCCGACCTGCGCCGGTACGTCGCGCTGCCGCTGCCCATGGGTGTGATCGGCGAACTCCTCGGTGTGGAGGCCGAGTTCCGTGACCGGCTGCACCACCTGACCAACCAGGTGGTGGCCACCGACATCGGACCGGCCGAGGCCGTCGCCGCCAACCGGGAGCTGGTCGGCGTCCTCGCCGCCGTCGCCGCCGCCCGCGCCGAACACCCCGGCGACGACCTCACCAGCGCCCTGATCGCCGCCCGCGACGAGGACGGCGACCGGCTCGGCCAGGAGGAGCTGATCGGCACCCTGGTCCTGATGATCATCGCCGGGCACGAGACCACCCTGAACCTGATCACCAACGCGGTGCGTGCCCTTTGCGGCCACCGCGACCAGCTCGAACTCGTCCGCAAGGGCGGCGCGAGCTGGGCGGACGTGGTGGAGGAGACGCTGCGCTGGGACGCGCCGGTCAGCTACTTCCCGTTCCGCTACCCGGTGCGGGACCTCACCGTCGACGGGACGGTGATCCCGGCCGGCACCCCGGTGCTGGCCGGCTACTCGGCCGCCGGACGCGACCGGGCCGCACACGGCCCCGACGCCGACCGGTTCGACGTCACCCGGCCCGCCCGCCCCGACGCCGTCCGCCACCTCTCCCTCGGCCACGGTGCCCACTACTGCCTGGGCGCCCCACTGGCCCGCCTGGAGGCCACGGTCGCCCTCGAACGGCTCTTCGCCCGCTTCCCGGCCCTGGACCTCGCCGTCCCCGAGGACCGTCTCGCCCGGCAGGCCAGCTTCGTCGGCAACAGCGTGCGCGCCCTCCCGGTACGGCCGCGCCCGCGGCCCGGCGGCTGAGCCGCATACCCGCCATACGAACGCCCGAGGGCGTATCGCTGACGCATTTCTTGTTCTGGCCATAGGCCCTACCCACGCTGCCACCACCGCACTGCGCATTCGGCGCCTCGCGATCGCAGGCCGCCTGGGTCACCTCGGCATTCATTCTGCCCACCGCGATCCTGGAACTGAATTTCGGCGTGGTGGGCGACCTGTTCGGCCGTAAGCGGCTGCTGGTCCTCGGCGGATTCGTGCCGGCGGTCGGTGAACTCCTCAATGCCACCTCCCAGAACATCACCATGCTCTGGATCGGCCAGGCCCTCGCCGGCATCGGCGCCGCCGCGCTCTTCCCCAGCTCCCTCGCCGTGGTCGCGGCCGCGACCCCCGAGGAGAAGGACCGCGCCAAGGCGGTCTCCACCTGGGCGCTGAGCATCTCCCTCGCCTCCGCCGTGGGCCCGCTCTCCTCCGGCGTGCCGGCCACCGTCGCCGACTTCCGCTGGGCGTTCGCGCCCCCGGTCGTCCTCGGCATCGCGGTCGGCATCTCCTGCTGGGCGCCGGTCACCGACTCCAGGGCGCCCGGGGGCCGCGCCCTGGACCGGCCCGGGCAGATCAGCATCCGTCGGCCTCACCGCCCTGCTGTGGGGCATCATCGAGGGCGGCGACCGCGGCTGGAGCAGCCCCGCCATCGTCTTCGCCCTCGTCCTCGCCGCCGTGGCCCTGGTGGGCTTCGTGATGGCGGAGCGGCGCCGCCTCGCCGATGTTCAACCTGGAGCTGCTGAAGATCCCGTCGTTCGCGGCGGCCGCGGTGGTCGCGCTGACCGGCATGTTCGGCTTCATCGGCACCGCCTACTGCGTCTCCATCCGGCTCGGCGCGGTGATGCACCTCAGCGCCCTGCGGGCCGGCATGCCGTTCGTCGTCCTCCAGCTGATCCCGCTGCTCCTCGCGCCGGTGCTCAGCAGGATGCTGACCCGCGTCGAGCCGCGCCGGCTGCTGATGGGAGGTCTGCTGCCGATGGCGGCCGGCCAGTTCTGGATCGCGGCGCTGCCCATCACCACCACCTCCCTCGCGGCCTTCATCGGCCCGGTGCTGCTGCTGGGCATCGGCTTCATCCGCGTGGTCTCCTCGCTGACCTCGGCCGCCGTGAACGCCGTGCCGATCGAGACGACCGGCATGGCGAGCGGCGCGACCAGCCTGGTCCGCGAGTTCGGTCAGGGCCTCGGCCCGGCCGTGATCAGCACCATCGCGATGAGCGCGGCCTCCTCCGCGCTGGTCGGCAAGCTGTCCGGCGCCGACGCCGGCACGGAGGCCGCGGCCGGACCGCTCGCGGTGGTGAACGCGGGCAGCGGCAGCGCCAGGGCCGCCGCGCAGGACGCCCTCGCGCACGGCATGGCCCTGGGCGTGGTGATCTGCGGCTGCGCCTCGCTGCTCGGCGCGCTGGTCACCCTGCTGCTGGTCCGCAGGAACACCGCGCGGACCGCGGGCCCGCTGCCGGTGCAGCCGGCGTCCGCCTGATCCACGGCACACGGTGCGGGCCGGGGTCCGTGCCCCGGCCTGCACGCGCGTTCGGGCCGCGGACGGCCTCGGCGCCTACTGCCTGATCGGTGTGAAGCGTGCCCGGAGGCCCGCCGGGGCGAGTCGGCCCATGAACTCCAGGGTCACCGAGGAGGCGTTCGGCGACTCGATGGCGAAGCGCTGCGCGAGCCGTGCCGTGGCCAGCGTGAGCTGCCGCAGGGCCAGCGCCGACCCCAGGCAGACCCGTGGCCCGGCACCGAACGGCAGGTAGGCCGCCCCGGGTGCCGGCCGCCCGCTCAGCCACCGGGCCGGGTCGAAGTCGTCCGGCCGCCGCCACCACCGGGGGTCGCGGTGGATCAGATAGGCGTTGAGCAGTACGTCGTCACCGGGGCCGAGCGACCAGTCGCCCAGTCCTGCCGCGGTGCGGGCGGTGCGGGTCATCAGCCACGCGGGCGGGTACAGGCGCAGCGTCTCGCGGACCACGGCCTCGGCCAGCGGGAGCCGTGCCGCCGACAGCGGGGCCGTCGCGGGCTCCGGGCCGCCGCCCGCAGGGCCGTTCGCCTCGGCGCGCAGCTCGCCGACGAGCCGGGGCCGCCGTGCGAGTTCCCACACGACCGAGGTGAGCCCGGCGGCGGGCACGCCGTGGCCGCCCATGAGGATGCTGTGGAGCGTCGAGGCGACGGTGCCGTCGGGCATGCCCGGATCGGCGTCGAGCAGAGCCCCGAGCAGGTCGTCGCCGGGATCGCGGCCGTTCGCCGCACGCCGCCTCCGCACGATCCCGGTCAGCGCGTCGGTCAGGCGCCGGTAGGCGCGGAAGAAGTGGCGGTGGCGCGGGACCGGCAGCCACGCGGGGAACTCGTAGGAGGACTCCGTGAACGGCTTGGTGGCGTGGATGACCTCGTGGAGCAGCGCGGGGACGCCGTCGGCGTCCGCGCCGAAGCAGTACTCGGCGATGGCCTGCGCGGTGAACGCGCGCATCGTGGTGAGCACGTCGGCCTCCCGGCCGGCGCCGTCGGTGACGACCGCGTCGAGGATCTCGACGGTACGGCGGTCGGACGCGGCCGCCGCCGAGCGGTTGAGCCCGGGCCACACAGCGCGGCGCGCGGACATCCACGACGCGGCCTGCGCGGCGGCCTCGTCGAGGTCCCGCCGCATGTCGAAGGGGGCGAGCTCGGTCACGAAGCTCTGGCCGGTGCGGGTGAGCACCTCGTGGGTGAGGTCCGGGTCGATCACGAACACCGTCTGCTCGTCGTACGAGAAGACGTCACCGTACTCCTGGTGGCAGCGGCGCAGGAACCCGATCCGGTCGGCCTCGTACGCGCGGGTGTTGCCCGTCAGCCAGTGCCCGCGCGGGCCCGGCGGCCGTCCGGGCGCTTCCTGGCGTGCCATCCCGCCTCCCAGCAGATCGCAGGACCCCTGGTACGGGTCCTGCGACCGGCGTTCTTCGCCTGTCTCCGGTGGACGCGGCCCTGACGGGCGCGGGGCTCGGGCTACCGGAGTTGGTAGGGCCAGTACGGGTAGCGGCCGCTGACCCGCTTCCTGCCCACCAGGCGGGCCACCAGGCGTCGTGTTCGTTTCATGAACACCCCCATTGCCATCTGGGCGAATATTTGTCCGATCGTGGCACGCCTGCTCCTGGACGGGCAATATGCCGGAGCGAGGTTCCCCTGGCAGCGTCCGTAAAATCTGACGCTGAGTCAGAGACGTGTTCGTCGCGGATGTCCGCAATCCATAACGGTCTTGACCGGCGCGGGACTTGATGTCTGGTTATGCCTTATCTTCACGACATGTCCACGCCACCGCCGCCGCCCGAGCAGCCGCCGCCGATCCCGCCGCAGCCGACCGCGTACCCGTACCCCAACCCGCAGTCGCCGTCCGCCCAGAACCCCTACGCGCAGCCCGCCGCCGGCGACCCGCCCACGGCACCGCAGCAGGCCAATCCCTATGCCGTGCAGCCGGGTCACGGCTACCCGCCGCCCGCCGCACCGCCCGCCGCAGGCGGCAACGCGGCCGGCCGAGCCGTGCTGTGGGCCGTCGTGGGCGCGGTGGTCGCCTCCGCGGCCTGGGCGGGCGCACTCCTCCTGACCGGAGGCTTCGGGAGCAGCGCGGACCTGCGCGGCTACCGCGCGCCCGCGAACCTCTGCTCCAGCGCGGACTACTCCTCGTTCAAGGACGAGTACCCCGTCGACGACTCGTCCCCGACGAAGAACGTGATGAAGGACCCCGCGCTGGACCAGAGTTTCTGCAGCCTCAGCCTCAAGAAGACCAGCTCCAGCTACGGGGACGCCTACCTCTCCATGGAGGTGGACCTGCACAGGAAGACCGACCCGGCACCGGAGTTCACGGCCACCTGGAAGAACTACGGCGACAGCCACAGCGACTACGACGTGACGCCGGTCCAGGGCATCGGCGACGAGGCCTATCTGGTCACCCAGGACACCAGCAAGGGCTCCACCACCAGCGGCTCGCGGTACGCCACGCTCGCGGTGCGGGACGGGTGGACGACGTTCACCATGTACTACAGCGCGTACTTCTCCTCGTACGACAGCGACACCGACCCGCCGACCCTCGACGACGTGACCGGCTGGCTGAAGACCGACACCAAGTCCACGCTGGAGCAGCTCAAGGACTGACGCTCAGTCCTGGTCGAGGGCGTCGGTGATCGCCTTCACCGGACCGTGCGACGCGTAGCCGCCGTCGACGGTGATCTCCGCGCCGTTGACGTACGAGGCCTCGTCGGAGAGGAGATGGACGACCAACGGCGCCACCTCGTCGACCGTGCCCGGGCGGCCCTGGGGGGTCATGGCGAGGTGGGCGGCGACGAACACGGGGTTCGCGGTGGCCATTGGACGACCCGGGCCCGGTCCCCGTCCACGGCAGGATGATGAACATCGGCGTCTGCACCGAGCCCACCACCGACCCGGTGCAGGACCCCACCTTCGACGTCACCGCCGCCCACACCACCGACGGCGCCGCCACCTTCAGCTCCATCGAGGTGAAGGGCGACCTTCTACGAACTGGGCATCGTCACCAACACCGTGCAGGCCGCCGTCAACAACGGCGTGGTGGTGAAGCTGAACAGCGGCTCCACCTGGACGGTCGCCGGGACGTCATACCTGACCGGCCTCACCCTCGCGGCCGACGCGGCCGTCCAGGCGCCGCGCGGCAAGTCGGTGCGGCTGACCGTCGACGGCACCGAGACGGCGATCACCGCGGGCTCCACCTGCACGGGCGCCCTCACGCTCACCGTGGCGTGACACCGTACGGCGCGGGCGCGGCCCCGACCGGCCGCGCCCGCTCCGTACGCTCCCGTAAGCTGGCCGGATGTTCAGCCCCGAAGGCCCGAGCCTCCGTGAACTCGCCGTCCAGGCCCTGTCCTCGGTCGAGCGCGGCTACGACCTGCTGGCCCCCAAGTTCGACCACACCCCGTTCCGGACGCCCGATTCGGTGCTCGAGGCGGTCGCGAAGGCGCTCGCCCCGCTCGGCCCCTTCGAGGACGGCCTCGACCTGTGCTGCGGGACGGGAGCCGGCACCGGCGTACTGGCCCAGGTGTGCCGGCACGGCGTCACCGGGGTCGACTTCAGCGCCGGCATGCTGGAGATCGCCCGTCGGCAGCCCCCGCCCGAGGGCCCGGCCGTCAGCTACGTGCGCGGCGACGCCCGGGCCCTGCCGTTCGGGCCCGCCTTCGACCTGGTCGTCAGCTTCGGGGCGTTCGGGCACTTCCTGCCCCGGGAGCTGCCCGGCCTCTTCGGACAGGTCCACGCGGTGCTCCGACCGGGCGGCACCTTCGCCTTCCCGGTGCTCGCGCCACCGCGGCCCAGCAACCCCGGATACTGGATGCTGCTGGGCTTCGACGCCGTGATGCGGGTCCGCAACGCCCTGTGGCGGCCCCCGTTCGTCATGTACTACCGGGCCTTCCGGCTCGGCGCCGTGCGGGCGGAGCTGGCGCGGGCGGGGTTCTCCGTGGAACTGTCCGCGCTGCCCGGGTTCGGCGAGCGCGGCGACGGCAGCCCGCGCGCCCGGCTGGTCGTGGCCCGGCGCGGTCAGCCCGCCGCGGGCACCGTGAACTCGTAGACCAGCGCGTCCTGCTGGGCGTCCACCACCAGGTCGGTGATCTCCAGCGGGCGGGCGTACTGGTCGTGCACCCGGCGGGTCACCCGTACCGAGGACGCGTCCGCGACCTGGGTGATGGAGTCCCGGTGGTGCAGGGTGAGGCCCGCCTTGCGCATCCAGTCGTAGGCCCGGCGCAGTTGTGCGGCGGCACAGCCGTCGGCGCGGTCCCGGTAGCGGCCCAGTTCCTCGACCTCGGTCAGGGCCACCACCGAGAACGAAGTCACCGCGGTGCGCAGGGCGTGACCGTCGGGTGAGGCGGACTCGTAGCGGTGCACCAGGGTCGGCCGGTGCGGGGCCAGCCCCAGCGCCGCCGCGTGCTCGGGCGGCGGCTCCTCCCAGGTCACCGTGGCCCGGTCGACCGCACCGTGCTCGGTGGGCCCGGCACCCACCGGGAAGGCCAGGGAGACCGGGCTCTCCACCGGACGGCCGGGCAGTGTGGCGTGGCTGCCCCGCCGGTCGGTGGCCACCAGCCCGCTGTGCCGCAGCACCTCCAGGGCCTGCCGGACGGTTTCCCGGCTCACCTCGAAGTGCCGTGCCAACTGCCGTTCCGCCGGCAGCCGTTCCCCGGGCGGCAGAGTGCCGTCGCGCAGTTCACCGAGGAGTTGTGTCGCGATCCGCCAGTACAGGGGCTGTCCTTCGCTCTCGGAGTGGTCGTGGGGGGTGGTGCGGGCCATGCCGCGCCTCCTGGTGGGTGACAAAAAGTAGCCGTTCGGGTTCGTTCCGCGACCACATCTAGCATTGGTCTAAACCAGGAGGGAAGAGTGGCCGACGGGTTCGGCCGAAACCGTGCGGGTGCCTCACAGACTCGCGTAAACGGCGTTGACCAGGGCCGTCTTCCTCGGGTCGTCCGCGATCCGCGGCCCCATGCGGTTCATGACATATCCGAGGGAGACCCCCGCTTCCGGGTCGGCCAACCCGCAGGAGCCACCGAACCCGTCGTGCCCGAAGGCCCGCGGGTTCGGCCCGTACGAGCCGTTCGCCCCGCTCAGCCAGAGCCCCAGCCCGATCTCGGTCTCGTGCTCAAAACCCGCCCCCAGTACCAGGTCACGGCAGCTGCCCTGGCCCTCCCGGACCCGCTCGGCCGCCTCCGGCGACAGCACGCGCAGCCCGCCGTACCCGCCCCGGCCCGCGAACACCCCGTACAGCGCGGCGACCGCCCGGGCCGTGCCGTGTCCGTTGGCGGCCGGGATCTCGGCGGCCCGCCACTCGGGGGTGTTCGCCGCGCTCGCGCCCACCCCCGGGTTGGCCAGGGCGGCCACCGCGGCGGGCGCCAACTGGCTGAAGATCGCAGCCTGTTCGCTGTCCGACACGACCCGGGGATGCACCAGCTCGGCCGCCCGCCCGGACTCCTTCTCGGGCAGCCCGACCGTGAAGTCGATCCCCAGCGGCCCGGTGACCTCCCGCTCCAGGAACGCCCCCGGCAGCAGCCCCGACACCCGCCGCACCACCTCGCCGACCAGGAAGCCGTAGGTCAGCGCGTGATAGCCGGACCTGGTCCCCGGCTCCCACCAGGGCTCCGTCGCCGCCAGCCGCGCGGTCGTCAGCTCCCAGTCGTACAGGTCCCGCAGCGAGTGCGGCTCGCGCAGCCCGGACAGCCCGGCCCGGTGCGAGAGCAGATGACGGACCAGGACCCGCTCCTTGCCGGCCGCCGCGAACTCGGGCCAGTAGGCGGCCACCGGCGCGTCGAGATCGAGCAGCCCCCGGTCGGCGAGGACGTGCGCGCAGAGGGCCACCGGGCCCTTGGTGGTGGACCACACGTTGACCACGGTGTCCCGCTCCCACGGCCGGCTGCGCGCCGGATCGGCCCAGCCGCCCCACAGATCCACCACCGTCTCGCCGCCAACCGTCACCGCGACGGCGGCGCCCAGCTCCTCCCAGTCCCGGAAGTTCTCCTCGAACGCCTCCCGCACCGCCGCGAAGCGCGGATCGCAGTGACCGTGGACCTGCACCCGGGGCTGTGACTGCGGCTGAGGCTCGTGCTCGGACATGCGCCCTCCGTCGTACGCCGGAAAACCCGGACCGCGACGCTGCGGTCCGGGCACCCCGAACGTACCGACTGGTCGGACTGGAGGGAAGGCCGGAGGCAGGCCGGAGGAGGGTCAGAGGGTGGTCAGAGGGTGGTCAGAGGAGGAAGAGCCGCCCGGCCGGCTCCTCGTGCCCGTCCGCGGTGTGCCAGTAGTCCCGGCTCTCCACCGCGAGCCCCCGCCCGTCGAAGCGCACGAAGACGCACCCCGCCAGCGTGACCGCCGCACCCCCCTCCTCGGACCGCACCCGGAACTCCGCCGCCGCGACCCGGTCCGGCCCCACCAGCGGCGCCGAGAACCTGACGTCCGTCACCCGCTCCGCCTCGAACGACCAGCGCAGATAGGCGGCGAGTTCGTCCCGGCCCCGGTGCGGGGCACGGAACGGCATCGAACGGTGCACGCAGTCCTCGGCGTACAGGGCGAGCAGCGCGTCCACGTCGTGCGCGGCCCAGCCCCGCTCCCAGACCCGGACGAACCGCTCCGCGGCCTCCCGTGTGTCCGGTTCCGGCGTCTCCTCAGACATACGAGCGCAGCCAGCGGGCCTTCGCCGCCTCGTGGTACGGGCCGCCGCCCTCGTGGTCGTTGTAGTCGTACACCTCGATGGTCTTGTCCTCGTGCGCCCAGGAGTTGAAGGCCGCGAAGACCGTGGAGGGCGGACAGGTCTGGTCCTCCAGTGCCGCCGAGAACAGCGCCGGGGCCCGGCCGCGCGCCGCGAAGTGCACCCCGTCGAAATAGGAGAGAGTGCGCTGCACGTCCGCCGAGCGGCCGCGGTGCGTCTTCAGGAACAGGCCGATCTCCCGGTACGGGTGACGGTCGGTCAGCGTGGTGGCGCGCGGGAAGTCGCACAGGAACGGCACGTCCGGCGCGACCGCGACCAGGTCCGGCACCAGGCCGCCGACCGCGATGGTGATCCCGCCGCCCTGGCTGGCGCCGAGTGCCACGGTCCGCGCGGCGTCGGTCAGCGGGTGCGAGCGGGCCGCCTCCACCGCCCGGACCGCGTCCGTGTACACCCGGCGGTAGTAGTAGTTCTCGGGGGCGTCGATGCCCCGGGTCATGAACCCGGGGTAGGCCGGACCGCCGCCCACCGGGTCCGCGGTGCCGCCCCCGCCGCCCCAGGCGCTGCCCTGCCCGCGGGTGTCCATGGTGAAGTGCGCCCGCCCGGTCGACGCCCACAGCAGGTTCTCGTGCGCCAGCCCGCGCCCGCCGCCGTACCCGACGAACTCCACCACCAGCGGCAGCGGTTCGGTGGCACCGGCCGGCAGCCGCAGCCAGCCCTTGACCGGGTGGCCGTCGAACCCGGCGAACGTCACGTCGTAGACGTCGACCGTCGACAGCCCGGCGTCGACCGGCTCGAAACGGGCGTCGAGATCGTGCGCGCGGGCTTCCTGGAGCGTCTTGGACCAGAAGGCGTCGAAGTCGTCGGGCGCCACCGACGTGCTGCGGTGCTCCTGGAGTTCGTCGAGCGGGAGGTCGAACAGGGCCATCAACAACCGCCTCGGAGATGGGTAGGTGCGGATGATCACACCGTACGTGGGTGATCCGATGAATCGCCAGGCCCGGCGCGGGCGGCCCGGGCGGGCGTCCCAGGCGCGGGCGGTTCGGGCGGGCGTCTCAGGCGCGGCCGCGGGTCCAGTCCGGTCCGGTGCGCGCCCACTCCTGCTCCCACTCGGCGAGCCGGTGGTGCAGCGCCACCCGGCGCACGACGCCGTGCCCGAGCAGCACCACGGCCGCCGCGCCGCCGGCCCCGCACAGGCCCACGGTGACCGTGTGCTGCCAGACGGCGACGTCGTCGGGCGGCGGGGCGACCCCATGGCCCCGCCGGTCGAACCACACGTCCACCGTGTCACCGTTCCGCGTGCCCGCCGGCACCCGGGCCAGGGCGGTCCGCGTCCCCTTGCCGGGCTCCGTCCAGCGGACGTTCGTCTGGTAGGCGTGTGCCTGGTCGCCGCCCTGCACCGACGGCAGCTGCTCCGGGGTGCCGCCGACGACCAGGGCCCGGACCATGTGCCGCTCGGAGCGCGCCACCGCTGCCACCGACTGCGCCTGCCCATGGGCCCAGAGCCCCGCCACCGCACCCACCAGGGGCGCACCCGCGCACAGCAGGACCGCGACGGCCAGCGCGATCCATGCTTCCACCACGTCTGACCTGCGCCGCAGCGGGTTGTGCCGCCAGCGCCAGCCACGCACCCGGGTACGCATGTCGACCTCCTCGCCGCCACAAGAGCCGGAGGGCCGGACAGCCGGTCCGCAGCTCCCAGCGTGCCCCCGCTCGCATGCGAGCGTCCACACGGGACTGGTACCCCGTACGGAGCACCTCGCCCACCGTCCGCAGGCAGCGATGCGGCACCGGCTGAAGCACGGGTTCCGGCGTGCGCCGCCCACCGGTCCCGGCGCCCCGGGGGCCCGCCGACCGCACGCCCCGGCCGGCTCCAGAACCGGACGCGCCTGTTCCGCGGCGCCCGGGACGGCCGCCCGCCCGGGGGCCCGGGACGGCCGCCCCGGGCGCCGCCGGTCAGCCGAACCGCTCGATGCGGATCCGCTCCACCGGCTGTCCGGCCGCCACGAGCAGCCGCGCGGCATGCTCCGCGAACCCGTTGGAGCCGCACACATAGGCCTCCCACCCGCCCTCGGGCTGGTCGGCCAGGAGAGGGGCCACATGTGCGGCGGACACACGTCCCACCGGGAGACCCCGGGGTGCGGCGCGGGTGAACACCGTCGTGGTCTCCGCGCCCAGCTCCCGCGCGTAGATCAGCTCCTTGGGGGAGCGTGCCGACACCACCATGCGCAGCGGTACGTCCAGGGCCCGGTTGCGGTGGTGCCGGACCATCGACATCAGCGGTACGACCCCGGAACCGGCGCCGAACAGCAGGGCGGGCCCGTCGCCGGGCCAGGCGAAGAAGCCGCTCAGCGGGCCGCGGACCTCGACGGTGTCGCCCGGCCGGGCCACCGTGTGGAACCAGCCGGAGACCTCGCCGCCCGGGACGTGGTCCAGGGTCAGCTCGACGTGCCCGGAGCCGTCCGGCGCGGAGGCGAGGGAGTAGTGGCGCTGGGCCGTGTAGCCGTCCGCTGCGGTCAGCCGCAGCATCAGGTGCTGCCCCGGCAGGTGACCCGCCCAGGCCGGCACCGCGAACCGGAAGGTCGCCGCGTGCGGGGTCTCGCGCCGGATCCCGGTGATCGTGGCCGTCTGCCACACCGCCGCGGCCCGGTCGCCGACCTCGATGCGGCCGGGGACCGCGAAGCGCGTCGGGGGCGTGGAGGCGGCCTCGGTGGTCGTCGTCTCAGTCACCGGCGTACCTCTGCTCCTGCCACGGGTTGCCCCGCCCGTGGTAGCCGTTGCGTTCCCAGAAACCGGGCTCGTCGTGGTCGAGGAGGGTGAGGCCCGCGATCCACTTGGCGCTCTTCCAGAAGTACAGGTGGGGCACCAGCAGCCGCGCCGGGCCGCCGTGCTCGGCGGGCAGCGGCTCGCCCTCGTACGTGAAGGCGATCCAGGCCCGGCCGCCGGTGAGGTCCGCGAGCGGCAGGTTGGCGGTGTAGCCCGTGTGCGAGTGGGCGACGGCATGGGTGGCGGACCCATGGGGGCGCACCACATCGAAGAACGCGTCCAGTGAGACGCCGCCGAACCGCACCCCGAACTTCGACCAGCCGGTCACGCAGTGGATGTCACCCTCGTAGGCCGCCGCGGGCAGCGCGTGCGCCGCGTCCCAGTCCCAGGTACGGGCCTCGCCCACCAGGCCGTCGATCCGGAACGACCAGTCGGCCGGCGCCAGGTCCGGCGTCACCTCGGCGGACAGCACCGGCCAGTCGGCCCCCGCGTCGTACTGGCCGGGCGGCAGTCCGGCGTTGTGGACGCGGGGGCGGCCGGCGAAGCCTCGGGTGACGTTCATGCTTCTACCGTACGGTGTCCGATCGGGTGCTCCCGCCCAGGTCAGGCCCCCGATCATTGCGGCCGTGTGAACGATCCCCGGGGGTGGGAATAGCCGCCCGCTGCCCGTCCTTGCCGCTGAGTGCGGCTGCCGGGACACCGGTGACAGCACCAGAGAGCGAGGAAGAACGATGCCCAAGGCGTACGTCTACACCAGGCACGGCGGACCCGAGACCGAGGCCTTCGCCGAGCTGGACCGGCCCGTTCCCGGCCCCGGTGAACTGCTGATCGCGGTCCGCGCGGCCGGGGTCAACCCCGTCGACTGGAAGCTGCGGGGCGGTTTCCGCCGCCCCGGCGAGGGGGAGGCGCGCTTCCCGGTCGTCCTCGGCAGCGAGGCCGCCGGTGTGGTCGAGGAGACCGGCGAGGGCGTCACCGGCTTCGCGGCCGGCGACGAGGTCTTCGGCAACACCTCCGGCGGCGCGTTCGCCGAGTACGCCCTGCTGACGGCGTCCGTGACGGCGCACAAGCCCGCCGCGCTGTCCTTCGCCGACGCCGCCACGCTGCCGGTCGCCGGAGCCACCGCCTACGACGGGGTACGCCAGCTCGACCTGCCCGAGGGCGCGATCCTGCTGGTCACCGGCGCGGGCGGCGGGGTCGGTGCGGCGGCGCTGCAGATCGCGCACGCCTGGGGCCTGCGGGTGATCGGGGTGGCGAGCGAGGCCAAGAAGGAGCTCGTCGAGTCGCTGGGCGCCGTGCACGTGGGCTCCGGCCCGGGCCTGGCCGACCGGGTGCGGGCCGTCGCACCCGACGGCGTGGACGGCGTCTACGACCTGGTCGGCGGGGAGGTGCTCGCCGAAGCGGCCGGTCTGCTCGCCGACCGCACCAGGCTGATCACCGCGGGCGCCGCGCCGGATGCCGTCGCCGCACTGGGCGGGGCCCGGGTGGCCCGCGCCCGGACCGCCGCCGTCCTGGACGAGGTGGCCGAGCTCGTCGTGGCCGGTGAACTGGACCCGCATGTCTCGCAGACCTTCCCGCTGGACAGGGCCGACGAGGCGCTGCGCGCCGTCGAGGAGGGGCACGCCCTCGGCAAGATCGTGATCGAGGTCGGCATATGAGCGTCCCGCCCGCCCGCGAGGGTGCCGCGCACGTCCTGGACAATCCGGCCCGCGCCTCGCTCACCGGCCCGCACGCCCGCTTCGCCGAGCGGCGCGGCCGGATCCTGCGCTATCCGGTCGACGTCTCCCCGTGGCTGGCACTGCCCGACGATCCCGACGCCCGCGACTGGGCGGATCTCGCCGCCCTGGCCGGCCCCGGCACGGAGGTGCCGCTGCCCGGCTACCGGGGCGCGCTCCCCGAGGGCTGGGAGCTCACGATGAACATCGCGGGCGTGCAGCTGGTGGACGAGGGCATGGACGCCGCCCCGGAACCGGCCGCGGTCCCGCTCGGACCGGCCGACGTACCCGAGATCCTCGACCTGATCGAGCGCACCCGCCCCGGCCCGTTCCTGCCCCGCACCATCGAACTCGGCAGCTATCTGGGCATCCGCCGGGACGGCCGGCTGATCGCGATGGCGGGGGAGCGGCTGCACCCGCCGGGCTGGACCGAGATCAGCGCGGTCTGCACCGACCCCGCATTCCGCGGCGAGGGTCTTGCGACCCGGCTGATCCGCGCGGTCGCGCACGGCATCCGGGAGCGCGGCGAGACGCCCTTCCTGCACACCGGCGCCGGGAACACCACCGCGATCCGGCTGTACGAGTCGCTCGGCTTCCGCCTGCGCCGCCGCACCGCCTTCGTCGCGGCCAGGGTGCCGCAGCCGCTCGGTCAGTCCTCGGCGGAACCGGCCGGGGTCCCGGCGTTGTAACGCTCCAGGTACCCGGCGAACCGGACCAGGTCCGCCTCCGGCCAGTCCGCCAGCCGCTCCCGGAAGGCGGCCCGGCGGCTGCGCGTGACCTGGGCCAGGATCTCCTCTCCCGCCTCCGTCAGATGCAGCACCTGGCCCCGGTGGTCCTCCGGGTCCAGGCGCCGCTCGATCAGCCCCGCCCGCTCCAGTGCCGCCACCTGCCGGCTGACCGTCGACTTGTCCAGCGCGTAGTGCGCGGCCAGGTCGGTGGCCCGGCAGCCGCCGCGCTCCTCCAGATGCCCGAGCAGCGTGTACGACACCAGCGACAGCTCGGGGTGCATGCGCCCGGCCGACGCCCTGGCCCGGCGCGCGAACGCCGTCATCTCACGCTGGATGGTCTCCACTGCCGTCTCCGCCGTCGTCACGGGAACACCTTCGACGGCCGCGCCGTCCACAGCAACGCCCTCACGGGAATACCTCCTTCGACGCTCTAGTTGTATAGTACAACTTGATTGTGAGTTGTATAAGCCAACCAATTTGCCGGAAGGTTCTGGAGGTCGTACGCGATGAGGTCGCCGGCGCTGCGCCATGTACTCACGCACCTGATCACCCCGCTGCTGATGTGTCTGGGCATGGGGCTCGCCTATATGGGCGCGTTCGTCCACCCGGAGCCGAACCACATGCCGGTGGCCGTGGTCGGTGCCGGACCGGAGGCGAAGGTGCTGGCACAGACCATCAAGGACGCCGCGGGCGACAAGCTCGACGTCCGTACCGTCCCCACCCGCGCCGCGGCCGTCGACCTGCTCAGGTCCCGTACCGTGACCGGTGCCTACGTGCCGAGCGCCAAGGCCCCCGAGCTGATCGTCGCGGTCGCCGCCTCCGACACGGGCGCCACGGCCGTCGGACAGGTCTTCACCCCGCTCGCCGCCAAGGAGGGCGTCGCCCTCAGGGTCACCGACGTCGCCGAGCCGGTCGCCGACGACCCCACGGGACAGGGCCTCTTCTTCCTGCTCATCGCCGTGAGCATCGGCTCCTACGCCTCCGTCGCCGCCCTCGGCGCGGCCGGCGCGGCGCTCCCCATGCGGATACGCGCCCTGCTCGCGCTCGGCGTCTCCGCCGTCGTCAGCGGCATCGGCGCGTTCCTTGCCGGACCGGTGTTCCACCTCGCCCACCACGACCTGGCCGGGGTCTGGGGCATGGCCTGGCTCTACTCCGCCGGCATCCTCCTCATCGGCGTCGGCCTGCACACCTTCCTCAAGCGGTGGACCACGCTGACCATGATGGTGCTGTTCGTGATGCTCAACTTCACCAGCTCCGGCGGGTTGTTCCGCCCCGAGCTGCAGAACGGCTTCTTCGGCACCCTGCACGCCTTCTGGAACGGCGCCGGCTTCGTCGAGGGCGTCCGCAGCCTGCTCTACTTCGGCAGCGACGGCCTCGGCCGCGACGTGGGGACCCTCGCGGTCTGGCTGCTGGCCGGCCTCGCGGTCACGGGGATCGCCGCGGCCCACGAGCGGTCCAAGGCGGCGCCGGCCGACGCCGTTGCCGTACCGGAGTCCCCCGCCGGACCGACCGGCGAGGTGGCGGAGGCCGAGGAGGAGGCCGAGGAGACGGTCGGCGTCTGACCGGCGGGGCGCCCGGCCGGCGGACCGTCCCCCCGGGGCGGCCCGCCGGCCGGGCGGCAACGCGTCTGCCCGGCCCGCCGGGCCCCGATAGGCTCCGCGGTGATGACCTCACTCTCCGATTCCGACACCACTGCCGCCGTCGTCTCCGCGCTGCGCGCCGCGGGCTGCGTCTTCGCCGAGGACGAGGCGGAGCTGATCCTCGCCACCGCCCGCACCCCGGACGAACTGGCCGCCATGGTGGACCGGCGCACCGCCGGGCAGCCCCTCGAACACGTCCTCGGCTGGGCGGAGTTCCACGGGCTGCGCATCCTGGTGGAACCCGGCGTGTTCGTGCCCCGCCGCCGTACCGAGTTCCTGGTCGACCAGGCCCTTGCCCAGGCGCCCGGCGCGTCCGTCGTCGTCGACCTGTGCTGCGGCTCCGGCGCGGTCGGCGCGGCCCTCGCCGCCGCCCTCGGTGACGGCGAACTGCACGCCGCCGACATCGACCCGGCCGCCGTCGCCTGCGCCCGCCGCAACATCGCCCCCTACGGCGGTCACGCCCACACCGGCGACCTGTTCGACGCACTGCCCGCCACCCTGCGCGGCCGGACCGGCATCCTCGCCGCCAACGTGCCCTACGTCCCGAGCGGCGAGGTGGGACTGCTGCCCGCCGAGGCCCGCGAGTACGAGCCGCTGGTCGCCCTCGACGGCGGCGGCGACGGTCTCGGCGTGCTCCGCAGGGTCGCCGCGGGAGCCCGCGAGTGGCTGGCGCCCGGCGGCTGCGTCCTGGTCGAGACGAGCGAGCGGCAGGCCGAGGACGCCGTGCGAACCTTCCGGCGCGCCGGACTGGTCACCCGGCTCGCGCGCTCCGAGGAGCTGTACGCGAACGTCGTGATCGGCGTACGTGGCTGAGACCGCCTCAGGGGCCCGGTAGGACGGTAGGACGCGCAGCAGGGGCCGCGGTGTCTCCTGCGTGGTGTCCGTCGGCCAAGCGCGTCGGGCCCGTGCGCTCACGCGATCGGCCCCGAACCGGGCGTCATGCGGCCGCGGCCGCCCGTGCGCTGGCCTCGCGGACCCCGCGCAGGGCGCCGGACCAGGCGATCACCTGGTCGAGCATGCCGCTCACGGCGGTGTCGAGGCCCTCCTGGGGGACGAAGGCTCCGGTCTGGAACGAGGGGCGTGTCGCGATGGTGGGCTGGGCGCGGACGGTGGCCACCTGGAGTTCGGCGAGGACGAGCCGCAGGGCCTCGGCGGCCCGGGCCCCGGCGACCCAGGAGGCCGACAGCCTCCAGGACGCGCAGGACAGGCCGGGCCGGCTGCCCTACGCGGCCAACGGCCTGCTGACCTTCGAGTACGTCGAGGTCGGCCGGCTCTGCGGCACGACCGAGTCCCGGGTGCCTCGCCGAACCCTGGGACCGTGCGCCGGCCGGCTCCGGAAGGCTCAGTTCCGGAGCCGGCCGCGGCGCACCGACCTCCGCGCCGCGAACCCGGCGTCGCCCGCCGGGCACGGTGCCGGGCCGCCGGTCACGGCGTCAGGCGGTGGCCCCGCTCCCCGAGGGGCTCGGGGACGGCGAGCGGTCGCCGTGGCGTTGCCACGGGCCGCCGTGGTCGTGCATACCGCCGCGCCCCATGCCGGTGAAGTCGCCCGAGAACGCGCCGGACGCGGTCGGCTTGCCGTTGTCGCCACGGGTGCCGATCAGGATGGCCTTCGCGTCCTTCTTCAGCGTGTCGGAGTCGCCCCGCACCTTGACGTGCGAACCCACGGTCCACGTCCACGACGTGCCGTCGGCGCTCTGCACCGTGACCTGGTCGCCGTCCACGTTCTCGACCGTGCCCCGCTGCCAGACCCGCACCACGTACTTGCCGGTGTCCGGGTCCTTGACGGTCGCCTCGCCGTGCACGCCCATGCCGGCCATGCCGAACCACCACCCGTGTCCGGGTCCGCACCCGCCCGGTGCGGAGGGCGACGGCGAGGCACCGGCGGCGGCCGGGGCCGCGACCGAGCCGCTGCCGGAGCCGGCGGCGAACGCCACCGTGCCCCCCAGGGCGAGCGCCCCGGCGACGAGTGCCACGGTCACGGCGCGCACGCGGAAGGACTGGCGGCGCCATCGGTCGCGCAGCGGCGCGCCCGGTTCCCGGTCCGGTCCCGACAGGACTTCCGGCGGGGCTCCCCACTCCGGGGCGGCGGCCCGCGGGGGACGGTCGGGCATCGGCGGGATCGACGGTCCGGCTCCGTCGACGTCACGGCGGTTCTCATGCTCCGGTTCGTGCGTCACGGCTCGCTCCCATCGGCGAACGGCGGCACGCGGCATCGCGCGACGCGTGCCTCTGCGTCAATTGTGGGAGGGCGCGGATAAGAACCCGGTAATCAGTTCCTGTGAATTCGATGGATCCGCACGTGGGCGGGGGTGGATCCGGCGCCCCGGCAGCCAGCCCCGGCTACGGCAGTTCCCGGGCCCGCGCGATGAGCAGGGCCACGTCGTCGTGGTTGTCGGGGTGGTGCAGCTCCCGCAGCAGCAGGTCGCAGACCTCCTCCAGCGGGCGGGCCGGGGCGTCGAGCAGGGCCAGCAGTTCGTCCAGGCGCTCGTCCAGGGAGTGGCTGCGCGTCTCCACCAGTCCGTCGGTGTAGAACACCAGCTCGTCGCCGGGCTCGAAGCCGACGGTCGTGGTGGCGAAGGAGACCCCGCCGACGCCGAGCGGGACCCCGCTGGGCAGGTCGAGGAGTTCCGGGGGACGGCCGGGGCGGATCCGGGCCGGGGGCAGATGGCCGGCGTTGGCGATCCGGCACCGGCGCAGCCGCGGGTCGTACACGGCGTACACGCAGGTCGCGATGGAGTGGTCGAGGCCCGACGTGGTCTTGTCCAGGTGTTCGAGGAGGACCGCCGGATCGAGGCCCAGCGCGGCCAGGGTGGTGGTCGCGGTGCGCAGCCGGCCCATCGTCGCGGCAGCGTTGATGCCGCTGCCCATCACGTCGCCCACCACGAGGGCCGTTCCGCCGCCGTCCAGCGGAATGACGTCGAACCAGTCGCCGCCCACCTCGACGGTGGCGTCGGCCGGCTGGTAGCGGGAGGCGACCTCCAGACCCGGGGTGACCCGGGGATGCGTGGGCAGCAGGCTGCGCTGGAGGGTCAGGGCGGTGGTGCGGGCGTTCTCGTACCAGCGGGCGTTGTCGATCTGCACGGCCGCCCGCGCCGCCAGTTCCCGGGCCAGCAGCAGATCGTCGTCGTCGAAGGGCGCCGGATTGCGGGTGCGCTTGAGATCGAGGGCGCCCAGCACCTCGCCGCGCGCGATCAGCGGCACGGCAAGGTACGAGTGCACTCCGGCCCGGCCCAGCAGCATCGCGGCCTCGGGGGAGGGGGCGATCCGGGCCAGGTCCTCGCCCTTGACCTGCGGGACGACGACGGCCTCCCCGACCCGGACGCACCCGGTGATCAGCCGGTCCGGGGCGTACTGGGTGACGGTGCCCGGGACGTCGGCGGCCCGGCTCGCGTCCGCCGTGTGCTCCGCACGCACGGCGAGGGCCCGGAGCGTGGCCGCCTCGGCCGGGCCGAGGGCGCTCCGCAGGCCTTCCACCACCGTGTCCAGCAGCTGGACGGCCGCCACGTCGGCCAGCTCCGGCACGGCGACGTCGGCCAGCTCCCGTGCGGTGCGCTCCAGGTCCAGGGTGGTGCCGATACGGGCGGAGGCGTCGGCGATCACGGCCAGCCGGCGGCGCGCGTTCTCCGCCTCGACGCCGGCCCGGTACGGCTCGGTGATGTCCACCACCGACGTGGCCACGCCCAGTACGTTGTCCAGGGCGTCGTCCAGCCGGTAGACCGACACCGACCAGATGTGCTCCACGTCCGGGTCGGCCGGTGTACGGCCCACCGCGGAGTGGTCGATGACCGGCTCACCGGTGCGCATTACCCGCAGGTAGGCCGCCTCCAGCGCGTCGGCGTCCAGCGAGGGCAGCACCTCGCGGATCGTCCGCCCCAGGTGCTGCTCGGCCGGGACACCGTTCATCCGCTCCATCGCCGGGTTGACCGACACGAACCGCAGGTCCGTGTCGAAGACGGCCAGCCCGATCGGCGACTGCTGCACGATCCGTTCGGACAGTGCCATGTCCTGCTCCAGCCGGCGCACCGTCGACTGGTCGGCCGCCAGACCGAGCGCGAACACGTCGCCGTTGTCGTCCGTGAGCCGCATGTTGCGGAACTCGACCACATGGGTGGATCCGTCCTTGTGCCGGATCGGGAAGCCGCCGGCCCAGCTCCGCCCGGTGCTCATCACGTCCGCGAACAGCTTGCCGACCAGTTCGATGTGGCGCTCGTGCACCATCAGCCGGGCCGCGTACTGGCCGAGCGCCTCCTGCGCCGGATAGCCGAACAGTTCCTCGGCCTGCGGGCTCCACAGCACGATCCGGCCCTGGGCGTCCAGCACGACCGAGGCCACGTTCAGGACGTCCAGCAGCCCGCCCGGGCGCACGGGGCCGCGCACGGGCTCCTCGCCCCCCGGCACCGAGGCCTCGGCTGGACTCATCGCACGCACCGCCTTCGGATTTCCGCACGGCACGCCGTGCCGACTCCCCTTGTTCTACCGCGCTCACACCCGACTCTCCGATGCCACCGCCGACTTTTCCACCATCTCTCAACACGGCGGCATCCGTACCGCGGAGCGACCACAGGGACGGCTGGGGCGTGAGTTCACCTTTCCACCGGGCTGTCGGCCCGTACCCGACCCGCAGGCGCCGGACCGACCGGCGCGCGTTCCGGCCCCCGATGCCGGAGCTGCGCCCGCGGCCGCGCGGGGCGGGTGGTGCAGGGCCCCCAGATCGGTGCTTTTCTGTTGGCATGGCGCGGTTCGCGTGGGAACCCGTGACACCGCGCCATGCCGTGAGAGGAGCGATAACGATGGACCGTGTGCCTCTGCACGAGGAACCTGTCTCCCTCGAGATCAGTGGATGCAACAAGGAGGACGCCCGGATCGTGTTCGACGCGCTGTGCCAGTGCTTCGAGTCCGACCGGGCCGCCGAGGACGTGCCGCAGCAGCTCCACGAGACCCGCCCGATGGTGTGGCTCGGCACCTTCGAGGTCACCGACACCCACGAGTGCACCCCGCCGCCCCGGCTCTCGGCCACGGTCGAGGCCGACGCGCAGGGCGGCTACTGGGCGATCAGCCGGCTGCACAGGACCCTCGACTCCCTGTTCACCGTGCGGAACCTGTCGTCTGCGTCGGGGGACCAGGAGAGGGAACTGCACGTCCTGCTCGAAAGCCGGTGACCGGTGATCTGCGACACGTGACCCCGAGGGTCTTCTGCAACTAGTTGCACAATCCGTGCGCGGTCCTCTACAACTACGGTGACGACACCGCGCACGGAGGCCCCCATGAGCCGTTACCCGAACCTGCTCGAACCCCTCGACCTCGGCTTCACCACACTCCCCAACCGGGTGCTCATGGGCTCCATGCACGTGGGTCTGGAGGAGGCCGAGCGCGGCTTCGAGCGGATGGCGGAGTTCTACGCGGCCCGGGCCCGCGGGGGAGTCGGCCTCATCGTCACCGGCGGCATCGCGCCCAACGACGAGGGCCGGCCGTACGAGGGCGGCGCCCGGCTCGCCACCGAGGAGGAGGCCGGGCAGCACCGGGTCGTCACCGAGGCGGTGCACCGCGAGGGCGGCCGGATCGCGCTGCAGATCCTGCACTTCGGCCGGTACGCCTACCACCGCGACCTGGTCGCCCCGAGCCCCCTGCAGGCCCCGATCAGCCCCTTCGCGCCCCGCGAGCTGACCGACGCCGACGTCGAGCGCACCGTCGACGACTACGCCCGCACCGCCCGCCTCGCCCGGCAGGCCGGCTACGACGGCGTCGAGATCATGGGCTCCGAGGGCTACCTGATCAACGAGTTCATCGCCGCGCAGACCAACCACCGCACCGACCGCTGGGGCGGCTCGTACGAGAACCGGATGCGGTTCCCCGTCGAGATCGTCCGCCGGGTGCGCGAGGCCGTCGGCGAGGACTTCATCATCGTCTACCGGCTGTCCATGCTGGACCTGGTCCCGGGCGGCTCCTCCCTCGACGAGGTGATCACCCTCGCCCGGGCGGTCGAGGCGGCCGGGGCGACCATCATCAACACCGGTATCGGTTGGCACGAGGCCCGCATCCCCACCATCGCCACCTCCGTCCCGCGCGGCGCCTACACCTGGGTCACCAAGAGGCTGATGGGCGCGGTGTCCGTGCCACTGGTCACCACCAACCGCATCAACACCCCGGAGGTCGCCGAGGAGTTGCTCGCCGAGGGCTTCGCCGACATGGTCTCCATGGCCCGCCCGATGCTCGCCGACCCCGACTTCGTCAACAAGGCCGCGGCAGGGACGCCCGAGGCCATCAACACCTGCATCGGCTGCAACCAGGCCTGCCTCGACCACACCTTCAGCGGGAAGATCACCTCCTGCCTGGTCAACCCGCGCGCCTGCCACGAGACCGAGCTGGTGCTCGCGCCGACCCGGCTGAAGAAGCGCGTCGCGGTCGTCGGCGCCGGACCGGCCGGCCTCGCCTGCGCGGTGTCCGCCGCCGAACGCGGCCACGAGGTCACCCTGTTCGACGCCGCGAGCGAGATCGGCGGCCAGCTGAACGTGGCCCGCAAGGTCCCCGGCAAACAGGAGTTCGACGAGACCCTGCGCTACTTCCGCCACCAGCTCGACGCGCACGGTGTGGACGTACGCCTGAACACGACCGTCGGGCCCGCGGACGTCACCGGCTTCGACGAGGTGGTGGTCGCCACCGGCGTCACCCCGCGCACCCCCGACATCCCCGGCGTCGACCACCCCCGCGTCCTCGGCTACCTCGACGTGCTGCGGGACGACGCCCCCGTCGGCGACCGCGTCGCGATCCTCGGCGCGGGCGGCATCGGCTTCGACGTCGCCGAGTACCTCACCGACGGCGGGGACAAGGCGAGCGAGGACCCGGCGACGTACTTCAGGCAGTGGGGCGTCGACATGGAGTACCAGGGCCCCGGAGGCCTGGCCGCCCCGGAGCGCCCGGCACCGCCGCGGACCGTGCACCTGCTCCAGCGCAGGGCGAGCAAGGTCGGCGCGGGCCTCGGCAAGACCACCGGCTGGATCCACCGCACCGAGCTCAAGCACCGGGGCGTCACCATGGTCCCGGGCGTGCGGTACGACCTGATCGACGACGCCGGACTGCACGTCACCGTCGACGGCGAGAGCACCGTCCTGGAGGTCGACACCGTCGTGCTGTGCACCGGGCAGGAACCGCGCCGGGGCCTGTACGAGGAGCTGGTCGCCGCCGGGCGCAGCGCGCACCTCATCGGCGGTGCCGACGTCGCCGCCGAACTGGACGCCAAGCGGGCCATCAAGCAGGGCACCGAGCTGGCCGCCACCCTGTAGCGCCGTCCCTAGGATGAGCCCATGTCACTCCCGCACGCGATCCTCACCGCCCTGCTCGAACGGCCGTCGTCGGGGCTTGAGCTGACCCGCAGGTTCGACAGGTCGATCGGCTACTTCTGGTCGGCCACGCACCAGCAGATCTATCGCGAGCTCGGACGGCTGGAGGCCGAGGGCTACATCCGCACCCTGCCGGCCGAGCAGCCGGCCCGCGGGCAGAAGAAGAGCTACGAGGTCCTGCCCGCGGGCCGTGCGGAACTGGCCCGCTGGACCGCCGCCTCCCAGGACCCCAAGCCCCAGCGGGACGTGCTGCTGCTGCGGCTGCGCGCGGCCGCGGTCGTCGGCACCGCCGGCCTCGAAGCGGACCTGCGCCGCCATCTGGAGCTGCACCGACAGCAGTTGGCCGAGTACGAGGAGATCCAGCGCCGCGACTTCCCGCCGGGCAAGGACGCCCCCGAGGACCGGCTGCGGCACCTGGTGCTACGGGCCGGCATCGACCTGGAGACGTTCTGGACGCAGTGGCTCGGACACGCCCTGGAGGAGTTCGGCGAACTCCCGGGCCCGTCGCGGTCCTAGAGCCGGTACGGCTTCGAGCGCTTGCGCAGGTACCAGCCGCTGGCGATGACGCCCGAGCCGACCAGGGCCGAGCCGATGCCCAGGGTGAGCGGGCCGTAGTCGCGGGCGGCGCCGCCCAGGCCGCCCATCACGCCCCGGGCGGGGGCGGGCACGGCCGTCCGGGTGGTGGAGGAGGTCGTCGGCGCGGCGGGCGCGGACGAGACGATCACCGACTGGGTGCCCGCCGTACCGCCGTTGGAGCAGACGACGACCACCGTGTAGGTGCCCGGTGACACCCCCGACCAGGCGGCGGACTGGCTCACCGTGGTGCCCGCCAGCGCCGCCTGCCGCCCCTGGGCGAAGGCGGTCTGGCCGCTGTTGAGCAGCGAGGCGTTGCCCCAGCTGCCGTTGGACTGGGTGCAGGCGCTGGTGACCACCGAGACGGTGGTGCCGATGGTGCTCACCGAGATGCCCGAGAGCGCGGCGGACGGGCCGGCGAACCAGGCCGGGAGCGCGGCGGCGGCCGCCAGGGTCAGGCCGGAGCGGAGGAGGAGTCGGGTTGTGCGCATGGTCTGCCCTCCGGCGGCACGGTGGCGGAACGTCCCGTGCGCCGCCGAGGGTGGGGAAACGCCCGTGCTGCCTCAGGTTCAGCGAAAGGGGCCGCGGCGTCTCCCGCACCCGGAGGGCGACCGGCCAGGTGACTTCTTCCGCCGCCCGGCCCAGGCCGGGCGGCGCCGCCCGCTCCGGTCAGGTCCCGGTCGTCACGGTCCGCTCCGCCGACCAGCTGCCCCAGGTGCCGTCCGGCAGCCGTGCCCGGAGCCGCACCTGGTGCCGGACCCCATGGTCCCGGCCTACATAGAAGCTGGAGGTCGACCGTCCCTTCGGTGGAGTGCCGCCCCACACCAGGGAGGTGGTCGTCCCGGCGTCGAGCCGGATCTGGTACTCGGTGACCACACCGTCCACCTGCGGCGGGTCCCATGCCAGATCGAGGTAGTAGGCCCCGCTCTCCTCGTGGGTCCGCGCCGTGAACGCGGTCGGCGCGGTGTCCCGGTCGTCGCCGCTGCCCGGCGTGGTGAGGCGCACCGCGGTGCTCGCGGGCGAGAGGTTGTCGGCCGCGTCCCGGGCCCGGACGGTGAAGACGTAGCGGGTGCCCGGCCGCAGCCCCATGACCACGGCCGCGGTCTGGTTCCCGCCCACACTGTGGATCTTGGCGCCGCCCTGCCAGATGTCGTACGACACCACGGCCCGGTCGTCCGTCGAGGCGTCCCAGGACAGCTGCACGGCACGGCTGCCCACGGCCCGGCCCGCCGGCCGCGCGGGCCGGGTCGGCGCGGATCGGTCGGCCGCGACCATCGCGGGGGTGGTCGCCCGCACCGCACGGCTGCGCGGCCCGAGGCTGCCGTCCCTGCCGCGGGCCCGCACGGTGAACACATACGCCGTGGACGGACTGAGCCTGGTGACGTCCACCATGTGCTGGGAGCCGGGTACTTCCCCGACCTTCGTGGCACCGCGATACACCTCGTAGCCGCGGATCCCGGAACCCTCCGGCAGCTCGTTCCACATGACGTGCACGCTGGTGGCGCTCCCGGCGGCCGCGGTCACCCCCGTCGGGGCACCGGGCAGCCGGCCGCTGTCGCCGTCGGCGGTCCCGCCGCGGCCGCAGGACGTCACGAACAGCAGGGCGCAGACCACGACGGCAACTCGGCGCACGGTTCCGCCTCCCCGGGGACGGCAGCACGGCAATGGTCCGGACCAATATGGACCGCCCGTGATGTGGACATCAAGAGGGCCGTGTTGCAGACGCCGGGGGAGGGTTACGTATGCTGAGCATCCTGCGGTCGAACTTCCCTGGAAAAAAGGGGAGTTCGCGCCCGTGGCGCGGAACGCTGTCGTCGCTGATCCCGCGCCGGCACGGGCGGCCGGGGCGGTCCGGGCCGGCACCGGCCCGGACCGCGCCGGCCCTCGGCGCCCGCTCACGAAGTGTCAGTTTCGTTGCGCCGAACGGCCCTGTACAGCCTCCATGTGCTGGCCCGGCCGCCGGACCCGCACCATCTTGTTCCGGGTGACTCCATGTCCCCCACGAAAAGGGTCCCTCATCGTGCGTGTCCAGTCGCTGACGCTGGCCGCGGCCGGCGCCGCCCTGCTCGCCCCGGCCACACTGCCCGCCCCCACCGCCTCGTACGCGGTCTCCGGTGCCCGGCACCGGATCTCCGCCGCCGACCTGCTGGCCCGGGTGCGGGAGTGCACCCAGGTCTCCAGGGGCCGCTACCGCTCGGATGCCAACACCTCCGCCACCGTCCCCGTGTGCGGCACCCGGCAGGCCGTGTTCTGGAAGGCCGACCTCGACATCGACTGCGACGGCCAGCGAACCGCCCACTGCAACCGCGCCGCCGACCCGGCGTTCACCGCCGCCACCGCCTACCAGCAGGCCAACGGCCGCCAGCTCAACGCCGAGAAGCTGCCCTACGTCGTCGTCCCCGGCCCCAGCCGCCGCTGGAACCACCGGCGGGCCGGTGTCCGGGGCGGCGCGGTCGCCGCGGTGATCTACAGGGACCGCGTGCAGTACGCCGTCGTCGGCGACACCGGACCGCGCGACATCATCGGCGAGGCCTCCTACGCCACCGCCAAGGCGCTCGGGGTGAATCCCGACCCACGGGTCGGCGGGGTGGCGTCCGGCGTCACCTACATCGTCTTCAAGGACTCGGCGATCCGGCCCATCGAGGACCGCGAGGCGGCCGAGGCGGAGGGGGAGCGGCTGGCGGAACAGTTCACCGAGGGCGGCTGACCTGGAGGCCGGCCGCCCCCGGCGGTGGGGGCCGGACGGCCGCCCCGGCGGTGGGGTCAGACGGCCGCCCAGCCGTTGTCCACCGGCAGGATCGCGCCGTTGATGTTGCTCGCCGCGTCCGAGGCCAGGAACACGATCGCCGCCGCCTGTTCCTCGGGCTCGGAGACCTGGCCCACGTTGCCGAAGTACGGGCCGAGCGCGGCCGGCCCGTGCGCACCGTCCTCCAGGTCTACCTGAATGCCGGTCCTGGTGCCGCCGGGGGCGATCGCGTTGGCCCGGATGCCCTGGTTGCGGTACATCACGGCCAGGTTCTTGGTCAGGCCGACGACGCCGTGCTTCGAGGCCGTGTAGGCCGCGCCCGCCGCGCTGCCCCGCAGGCCGGCCTCGGAGGCGGTGTTGACGATCGCGCCCCGGCCCGCGGCCAGCATGTGCGGCAGCACCGCCCGGGTGAGCAGGAACGGCGCGGTGAGGTTGACCCGTATCACCCGCTCCCACTCCGCGTCGCCGACATCCGCCAGCGCCGACATCCGGTCCATGATGCCGGCGTTGTTCACGAGGACGTCCACCCCGCCGAACCGCTCCACCGCGGTCGCCACCACCTCGTCCACCACGGACTGCTCGGCGAGGTCACCGGTGACCGCCACGGCCGTACCGCCGGCCTCCTCGATCTCCGCCACCGCCGCGCCCGCGGCCTCGGCGTTCAGGTCGGCGACCAGGACCAGTGCCCCCTCCCTGGCGAAGGCCAGGGCGGCGGCGCGCCCGATCCCCGATCCCGCGCCGGTGACGATGACGCCGTGCCCGTCGAGTCCGCTGGCCATGTGGTGCTCCCATCAGATGGTTCCAGGGCGCCCCGCGCCCGGTGCGGGTCACACCCTACGACTTAATGTCTTCGAGTGACATAAAGTCGCGCCACGCATTTCCGTCGTCCCGCCGCCTCGGGGACAATCTCGGTGCAGCAGCCGCCGGCACGGGAGGGACAGATGACCGCAGGGGGACGCACGGGACGGCCGCCCCTGACCGAGGAGCGCAAGGCCGAGACCAGACTGGAGATCGCCCGCGCCGCGGTGGACCTGTTCGTCGCCCAGGGGGTGTCCGCGACCACCGGGGAGCAGATCGGGCAGGCGGTCGGCGTCTCGGCACGCACGGTGTGGCGCTACTTCCCGAGCAAGGAGGCCTGCGTACGGCCGCTGTTCGCGGCCGGTATCGAGGCCGTCGCCGACTGCCTGCGCGCCTGGCGCCCCGGCCAGCCGCTCGAGGAGGCCTTCGCGGACGCCGTCCCCACCGACAGCCGACTGGCGCGCAGCCCGGACCGCGCCACCATGGGCGCCCTGGTCCGGCTGACCCGGGACGAACCGGGCCTGCGCGCGGAGTGGCTGCAGTCCTACGACGAGGCCGAACCGGCGTTCGCCCGCGCCCTCGCCGAACGCTCCGGGCTGCCTGCCGACGGCCTGCGGCCCACCATCCAGGCGGCCATGTTCAACGCGGCCCTGCGCGCGGCCGTCGAGCACTACGCCTGGCGCGTCGCCGACGGGACCACGGACCCCGCCACGGCGGAGGCCGAGCTCACGGAGACCATGCGCTCGGCCCTCGCGGTGGCGGCGGAGGGGCTCGCCTAGGGGCGGCTGTTGTACGCCTCCGCCCGCAGCGCCGGACGACCCGCGGAAAGGGCCTGCGACGGCCAGGAGACGCCGACGGTCTGTGCCTCGCCGGGCAGCAGCCACAGGTAGTTGTGGCTGTAGAGCGTCGGCAGCACGCGGTCGCCGTTCGCCTCGTCCACCAGGGACAGCCGGACCATGGCCGCGACGGCCGAGCCGCGGTTGCGGACGGTGGCCGTCAGGGAGTGACGGTCCCCGGACCGGGACACCTGCCCGGCCGAGACGGACAGGCTCACCCGCTGGGCCTTGTCGAGGGCCCGCAGGGCGCCGGGGGTGCGGCAGCGCCAGTACGTGTTGCGGGAGAGCTCCCTGCCGCCCGCGTCCGTCAGGGTCAGCCGCAGCAGGTGCAGGTCCGGCAGGTCGTCGGTCCAGCCCGCGGTGAACGCCTCGGCGGTGGCGGCCCGCGCCACGTCCACCTTCGCGGTCCTGGTGCCGCCGAGCTGCCGCCCGGACAGGTCGTACAGCCGGGCGCCGACGGTGGCGCCGTGCAGGGCCGCGCGGGTGTGGTTGACCGCGAGGACCCGCCACTGCACCGGATCGGCCTGGACGTGCAGCGGTTCACAGGCCGAACGGGCGCCGTAGTACGTGCCGTTGACGTCGAAGTCGTAGTCGTAGGTCTGCCAGACGGTGCTGTGCCAGGCCGGATGGGACATCCACAGCATCAGGCCGGTGGCGTTGTCCCAGAGGTTGGCGTTCCAGGCCTCGAACATGGCACGGGTGTTCTCGAAGTTCACGAACTGCGCCTTGCGGGCGAAGTCGTCCAGGCCGGTGGCCGTGCCGAGGCGGGTCTCCACGGCCGCTTTGTAGTTCTGCGGCGCCTGGTTCCCGTGCTCGCTCCAGTCGTGGTGGTACCAGGCGCCGCCGATGGGCCACTCCGGCTCGTCGCCCGTCATGTTGCGCAGGCTCGCCGCGGTGGAGACGACCGGCATGCCGATCTCGGTGTGGAAGCCGAAGTCCTTGCTGCCGTAGGTGGCGGGGTCGAAGTACTTCTCCGGCTCCACCCAGCCGTAGGGACCGCCGCCCGTGACGATGCCGCCCGCCGAGTTGTTCTGGTACAGCAGCCCGGGCACCTGTTGCTCGACGGCCTCACGCATGCCCTGGTCGATCGCCGCCGGCGGGTTGCCCTCGTTCGCCCCGCACCAGACGGCGACACAGGGATGGATGCGGTACCGCAGCACCGTGTCCCGGGCGATCGAGTTGAAGGCGTCGTGGTCCGGCGGGTCCATGCCCCAGGCGTTCGGGAAGTCGTTCCAGACCAGGATGCCGTACCGGTCGCAGGCGGCGAAGAACTCCTCCCGGTCGCTGCTGCCGACCCAGTTGCGGATCATCGTGAAGTTCATGTCGCGGTGCATCCGCACCGCCGCGTCCATCCGCTCGGCCGGCATGCGGCGCAGCAGCTCGTCCCAGCCCCAGTTGCCGCCGCGGGCCAGCACCGGCACGCCGTTGACCGTGATCCGCAGCGGATCCGGGGCGTTCGACACGGACTTGACGTCGGTCCACCGCTCGCCGTCGTCGGACACCCGGATGACGTACGTCTTCGGGTAGGCCGTCTCCCAGACGATCGCCACCCGGTCGAAGTCCCGCGCGGAGCCCAGGTCCACCTGGATCCACTGGTTGTCCTCGTACTGCGAGGACCAGCGGGTGCCCGGGTCGCCGTCGGTGGCGTGGGCGGCGGGATGGTCGGACTCCTCCGTGGAGGCCGTCGCCGTACGGTGCAGGGCGAGGTCGGTGCCGGGGTCGGCGCTGTCGATGACACCGAGCGACCACAGCGAGTTGCCCCAACTGGTGTTGCGCAGGCCGCAGTCGATACGGACGTAGCGGGCGCTCTGCCGGTCGAGGTCCTCGATCTGGAGGCTCGCGTTGCCGTCGCTGAACGGCAGCGGCACGGCCGAGTTGTCCACCGCCCGCACATCGGTCCACTCGGCGCCGTCGGCGGAGACCTGCACCACGAAGGTCCTCGCGTACGCCCGCTCCCAGGTGAGGTCGACCCGGTCGAAGGACTGTGCCGAGCCCAGGTCGACGCTGATCCACTGGTCGTCCTCGTACGCCGAGGACCAGCGGGTGCCCGGGTCGCCGTCCGTCACGTTGGCCGGGCCGTGGTCGTCGCCGTCCGTGCTGGAGGCGTCGGCGGCCGCGTGCAGGGCGAGGTCGGTGGCCTGCCGGGTGCTGTCGCGAACGGCCAGGGTCCACAGCGAACTGCCCCAGGAGGTGGCCCTGGTACCGCAGTTGACGCGGACGTGCCGGGCCTGCTGCCGGTCGAAGCTCACGGTCTGCGTGTACGCGTCGCCGGACGCGGTGAACGGCAGCGGCACCCGGTACTCGTAACCGAACTGGCGGATGCCGAAGCGGGTGGTGCGCCGGTCGCTCTCGGTGCCGTCGGCGGACGCGGTGAGCGTGAGGTCGTACAGGTCCGGCTCGCCCAGGCCGTTCGGCCACCACAGCCGGGGGTCGTGCAGCCGCAGCTGCCGGAAGGCGTCCGGGGCGAAGACGACGTCGACGCTGCCGCCGGCCGGCACGGTGACCGCTTTGGAGACCCGGACGTCGCCGAACGCAGCGGTCACCGTCGCCGTGTGGTCCTTGGTGTCGGCGTTGCGGACGGGGACGACGACGGTCAGCTCGGCGACGGAGACGTCCGGCAGGTTCGGCAGGCTGGTGTCCACGCGCGGGTCGCCGATGACCACCTGCCCGGTGGATCTGAGCCGGACGTGGTTCCAGATGCCCGCCGCGCGGTCGCGCACGGCCGGCATCCAGTCCCAGCCCGAAGAGGCTAGATACGTGGGGGAGTTGAGGTTCATCTGCCCGGCGCCCGCGTCCACCCACGACTCGCCGAGGGGGCCCTTGTCGCCGGGGCTGCCGGGCACGGGCATCGGGGTGATCCGCACGGCCAGCGCGTTCGTGCCGGACGCGGTGAGCAGCCGCGTCACGTCGTGCGAGGAACGGGCGAACGGGTAGGTCAGGTCGCCGACCTGCTCGCCGTTCAGCCAGATGTCGGCCTTGTGGTTGACGCCGTCGAACTCCAGCCAGATCCGGCGGCCGGACCCGGTGCGCAGTCCCCGCGGCAGCTCGAAGTCCCGCTTGTACCACCAGGAGTGCCGCGACAGCGCCTCGGGGATGCGCAGGTTGTTCAGGCCGGACACCGGGTCCGGCAGCCGGCCCTGGTCCACGAGGGAGCCGAGGACGGTGCCGGGGACGGTGGCGGGCAGCCAGCCGCTCGTGTCGACGCCGGTCCTCGACAGGCCGGGACCGTCCGCGCCCGCCCAGTCGTCCAGGGTGAGCCGCCAGCCGGACTCCAGGGGCACGGTGCCGTCGCCGGCCACCGTCAGCGCGGGCGCCGCGCCGTGCCCGGTGCCCCAGTCGGTCCAGCCCGTCGCCGCGGGACGGTGCCCCCGGGGGGTGCCGTACACCTCGAAGCCGTTGAGGCCGAGCGGCAGGGGACCGGAGCGCTTGCGGCACGTCATCCGCACCCGGCGCGCCGGGACCGGGCGGGGCAGCTGGACGTCCACCACGCCGCCGGTCCCGGCGGTCGTGCGGTGGACGCTCGTCCAGGACTTCCCGTCGAGGGACGTCTCGACCAGGAAGTCGAGCGCGTAGCTCGACAGGATCTCCTTGCCGGTGGTGCCGTCGGCCGGATTCCCGGTGGCAGGGGGAGTGAACACCGGGTCGGTGGAGTCGGCTTCGAAAGTCAGGCGGATCCGGGTGACGTCGCAGGCCGCCTGCAGGTCCACGGCGATCCACTGCGGGTCGCCGTCCCCGGCCCGCCAGCCGCTGCCCCGCACGCCGGGTGCGGTGAGGCTGTCGACGGCGAAGGATCCCGGGGTGGCGGCGTAGGCGGTCGAGGAGACCGAGACGGGCCGGTAGAGGGCGAGTTCACCGGGTGCGGCGGGCTGGGCCGGGGTGCCGGCGGTGGGGGCGGCGGCCGCGGCGGGCGCCGGGAGCACCGAGCCGAGTCCGAACCCGGCGAGCAGGGTGGAGCCCGTGGCGACTATGGAACGCCGCGACGGACTGCGCGACGGAACCGGCTGATCGGTCATGATTCTGACGTCCCATCAGAAAACGGCGGAGCGGGCCGAATCGGCTCCGGACGCCCCGCGTCGAGCACAATGACAACGTTGCCAAAGGCTGTGTCGCCGCGAGCTTCCTGTCAAGACCTGATGCGTGGATCTACGGTCGTCCGGCAGGTGCGCGGTCGACCAGAAGCCGACGGCGAGCCTGGTGCGAACCTTCGCGGCAGCGAAGTAAGCATCGGGCGGAGGAGGGCGGCCCCATCTCCCGCGGGTCCGGTGCGGCCCGGCGCGGTCCCGGCCCGGAAGGCGGCACCTGGTCGTCCGATGGGGTGGCGGCCCCCGAGGTGACGGCGCGTCGGCGGACGAAACGGGTACAGCAAGCCGGAGCGACGAACTCCGTCCAACCCGGCGATGGTCGAGGTGATGACAGTTACAGACGTGAACGAGCCCGGCCGCAGACCACCCCGCGGGCCGTGCCTTCCGCGGGCCGAGGGGCGGCTCGCGTCATGACCGAAACGCTGGACGTGCTCGGGCGGTACCTGGCCGCGGCCGGCGATCCGCCGCAGCTCCTCCCCGCCCGCCAGCAGATGGCCTTCACCCTCGGGTTCCACATCATCCTGGTGCCCTTCGGCGTCGCGCTCACCACGCTCATGCTCGTCGCCAACCACCGCGGCCTGCGCCGGGGGGACGCCGAGGCCCTGCTGCTGGCGCGGCGCTGGTCCAAGGTCGCCGCCGTGCTGTTCGCCGTCGGCGCCATCACCGGCACCGTCCTCTCCTTCGAACTGGGCATCCTCTGGCCCGGCCTGATGGGCCGGTTCGGCGCGGCCTTCGGCTTCCCGTTCGCGATCGAGGGCCTGTTCTTCTTCCTCGAAGCGATCTTCGTGTCGATCTACATCTACGGCTGGGACCGGCTGTCGCCCTGGGCCCACTTCTGGACCGGGGTCCCGGTGGCGCTGTCCAGCATCGGAGGCGCGGCCGCCGTCATCGCGGCCAACAGCTGGATGAACCAGCCCGGCGGATTCACGCTGCGCGACGGCCGGGTCGTCGACGTACGGCCCGCCCAGGTCTTCTTCAACGGGGCCTTCTGGTGGGAGCTGCTCCACATGCTGCTCGCCGCCTACATCGTCGCGGGATTCGTCGTGGCGAGCGTCTACGCGGTGGGCATGCTGCGGGGCCGGACGTCCCGCTACCACCGCACCGGATTCCTCGTCGGCTTCGTCACCGCCGCCGTGGCACTGCCCCTCCAGGTCGTCGTCGGCGACACCATCGCCCGCTACGTCTTCCAGGCCGAGCCCGCCAAGTTCGCGGCGGTCGAGATGCTGCCGGCCACCGGCGCCCACGTTCCCGAGACCCTGGGCGGCGTCCTCGTCGACGGCCGCGTCCGGTACGGGATCCCGCTGCCCGACATGGCGTCCCGGCTCGCCGGGTTCCGGCCCTCCACCCGCATCCTCGGGCTCGACGCGATCCCGGCCCGGGTCCGCCCGTCCGACCAGGCCGTCAGCACCGTCCACCTCGCCTTCGACGTCATGGTGGGGCTGTCCTTCGCCCTGCTCGCGCTGGCCGTGTGGTTCGTCTGGCTGCGGTGGCGGCGGCAGCCGCTCGCGCAGCAGCGCTGGTTCCTGCGCTGCTGCGCGGTCAGCGGTCTCGCCGCGCTGGCGTGCCTGGAGACCGGCTGGATCGTCACCGAGGTGGGCCGCCAGCCCTGGACGGTCGTCGGCTACCTCCTGACCAGGGACGCCGCGACCACCCAGGGCAACCTGTGGTTCCTGTTCGCCGCGGTCCTCGTCGTCTACCTGGCCGTGGGGGCCGCCGCCGTCACGGTGCTCCTGTCCATGAAGCGCCGGTGGGAGGCCGAGGGCGACGACAGCGTGGCCGTCCCCTACGGGCCCGGCTCCGATCCGGCCCACCTGCCCGCGGGAGCCGGGAAGTGATCGCGGACCTCGTCGCCGTCTTCCTGTTCACCGGCGTCATCGCCTACAGCCTGCTGGGCGGCGCCGACTTCGGCGCGGGCTTCTGGGACCTGACCGCGGGCGGAGCCGAGCGGGGCCGGCGGCCGAGACACCTGATCGACACCTCGCTCGGCCCGGTGTGGGAGGCCAACCACACCTGGCTGGTCTACTGCCTGGTGTTCCTGTGGTCGGGCTTCCCCACCGCGTTCACCGCGATCACCACCACGCTGTACCTGCCCCTGGGCATCGCCGCCCTGGGCATCGTCCTGCGCGGCGCCGGCTTCGCCTTCCGCAAGGCCACGGTGGGCACCCGTGAGCAGCGCATGTACGGTGCGGCGTTCGCGGCGTCCTCCGTCCTGACGCCCTACTGCTTCGGCGCCATCGCCGGTGCGATCGCCTCCGGGAGGGTGCCCACGGGGGGCGACGGCGACGCCGTCGGCAGCTGGCTCAACCCCACGTCGGCGCTCGGCGGCGTGCTGGCCGTCCTGGTCTGCGCCTACCTCGCCGCCGTCTACCTGAACGCCGCCGCCCGGCAGCAGGGTGTCCCCGCTCTGGAGCGGTACTTCCGCCACCGGGCCCTGCTCGCCTCGCTGCTGACCGGAGCCGTCAGCGTCGCGGGCATCTTCGTCCTCCGGCAGGACGCCCCCCGCCTGTTCCACCAACTCGCCCACCGCGCGCTGGCGCTGGTCGTACTCGCGGCGCTCTGCGGCGTCGCGACCGTGCTCCTGCTGCTCCGTGAGCGCAGGACGGGGCTGCGGGTGCTCGCCACCGCGGCCGTCGCGCTGGTCGTCCTCGGCTGGGGCGTCGCCCAGTACCCCTACCTGCTCGGGACCCACCTGCGGATCGAGGCGGCGGCCTCGCCGGACGCCACCCTGAAGGTGACCATCGGGGTGGCGATCGTCGCGGGGCTCCTCATCTTCCCCTCCGTCGCGCTTCTCCTCCTGCTCGCCGGCCGGGGGCGGCTCCGGCCGGCGGCGCAGGACGACGTCCCGGGCCCGTCCTCCGGCGACCCCTGAACCCGGCCCGGCGCCACCTCCGAAGCCTCCGGGAGGCCGCTGCGACCGGGGGCTCTCAGACCTTCCGGTAGGTGTACGCCTCGGCTGCGGCCGCCGCCACCGCGTCGAGGCCGGCCCCGGTGCTCGCCGTGACGACCGCGGCGACCGCGCCCTCGACGAACGGGGCGTCCACCAGGCGGGTGCCGTCCGGGAGTTCGTCGCCCTCGGCCAGCAGCGCCTTCACGGTGAGCACGGCGCTGCCCAGGTCGGTGAGGACGGCGACCCCCGCGCCCCGGTCCACGGACGCGGCGGCGGCGGCGATCAGTTCGGCGCTGGTGCCGAGCCCGCCGCCCTCGGTACCGCCCGCCGGGGCGACCGGCACCGCGGTGGCACCGCCCGCCAGCCCCTTGGCCAGCTCAGCGACCGACGCCGCGACCGCCGCGCTGTGCGACACCAGCACGATCCCGACCAGCTCGCCGTCACTCACCGGCCGCCTCCACGAGTCCCGCGACGAGCAGCGCCGACGACGTGGCCCCCGGGTCCTGATGGCCGATGCTGCGCTCGCCGAGATAGCTCGCCCGGCCCTTGCGGGCCTGCAACGGGATCGTCGCCTCGGCGCCCTGCTCGGCGGCGGCCTGCGCCGCGCCGAAGCCGTCGCCGAGCGCGTCGACCGCCGGCACCAGGGCGTCGATCATCGTCTTGTCCCCGGGTGCGGCCCCGCCGAGCGCCATGACCTTGTCCACCCCGGTCCGCAGCGCCTCGGCCAGCTCGGCCTCGCTGACCTCGGCCGCGTCGCCGAGCGCCTTCCCGGTGCTGCGCAGCAGCGTGCCGTACAGCGGCCCCGAGGCACCGCCGACCGTGGATATCAGCTGCCGTCCGGCGAGCGTCAGGACGGCGCCCGGGGTGGCGGGCGCGTCCTTCTCCAGCGCGGCGACCACCGCCTTGAACCCGCGCTGGAGGTTGCTGCCGTGGTCGGCGTCCCCGATGGGCGAGTCGAGAGCGGTGAGCCGCTCCGCCTCGCGGTCGACGGAGACGGCGGTCGCCGCCATCCAGCGGCGGAAGAAGTCGGCGTCGAGCACTGGATCTCCTTGCGTAGCGGTACGGACGCGGGCCGGTGTCGGTCGGTGTCGTCCCTCCCTCACATGCCCCAGCGCAGCGCCGGGGTCCGCACCGGCGCGTCCCACAGCCGCAGCAGTTCCTCGTCGACCTGGCAGAGCGTGACCGAGGCACCGGCCATGTCCAGGGAGGTGACGTAGTTGCCGACCAGTGTGCGGGCCACGCTCACCCCGCGCTCGGCGAGCACCCGCTGGACCTCGGCGTTGAACCCGTACAGCTCCAGGAGCGGGGTCGCGCCCATGCCGTTGACCAGGACGAGGACCGGACCGCGCGGCGGCATGTCCTCCAGGACGGCGTTGACCGCGAAGTCGGCGATCTCGCCGGACGTCATCATGGCCCGCCGCTCCCGGCCCGGTTCGCCGTGGATGCCGATGCCCAACTCCAGCTCGCCCGGCGGCAGATCGAAGGTCGGGGTGCCCTTGGCCGGGGTGGTGACGGCGCTCAGCGCGACACCGAAGCTGCGGGAGTTCTCGTTCACCTTGCGCCCGGCGGCCTCCACCCGCTCCAGCGGCTGCCCCTCGGCGGCTGCCGCGCCGGCGATCTTCTCGACGAACAGGGTGGCTCCGGTGCCGCGCCGGCCCGCGGTGTAGAGGCTGTCGGTGACGGCCACGTCGTCGTTGACGAGCACCTTCGCCACCTGGATGCCCTCGTCCTCGGCGAGTTCGGCGGCCATGTCGAAGTTGAGCACGTCACCCGTGTAGTTCTTCACGATGAACAGCACACCGGCGCCGCTGTCCACGGCCGCGGCGGCCCGGGCCATCTGGTCGGGGACGGGGGAGGTGAACACCTCGCCGGGACAGGCCGCCGACAGCATCCCGGGGCCCACGAACCCGCCGTGCAGCGGCTCGTGCCCGGAGCCGCCCCCCGAGACCAGCGCGACCTGCCCCGCGACGGGCGCGTCCCGCCGTACGATCACCCGGTTCTCCACGTCCACGGTGAGGTCGGGATGCGCCGCCGCCATGCCCCGCAGCGCGTCCGCCACCACGGTCTCCGGGACGTTGATCAGCATCTTCATGCCTGTCTCCTAGGAAGCTTAGCTCTCTGAGCGGCGTCTTTCCTGTTCGGGCCGGGTTGTGCAGAGTGGCCGAGCGCGTGGGTCGCGCCGACCTCACCTGTCTATCAGTATCGGCCTCGTGGTGGCCAAGGTCATGTGCGCTCATCTTCTGTACGTGCGGAGCGACCCGGGGCGAAGCACCACGTCCGGTGACGGCGGGAGTTCGGCCGCGCGGGCGGCGGCGTCAGGGCCGGGCGGCCGTGAGCGCGGCGAGGAGGCCGTCGGCCAAGGGCTGCGGCCGGGGTGCGCCGCCCGCCGCCGTGGCGCGCAGCACGGCCCTCAGCTGTGCCTCGGGGAACGTGTCGGCGTAGCCCCGGGCGTCGTCGGCCGTGTACGCCGCCGCGAGCGCCGCACCGAGGGCCCGCGCGTGGGCCTCGGCGCAGGCGCGGGCGTTCGCCTCGGTGGCGAGCCGGGCGTACGTGTGCCCGTACGCGTCGGCCTCGTCTGCCGGGTACCCGTTGGCCAGGGCGTGGTCACGGGCGCCCGCGAGGCCCTCCGCGTAGGCGGAGGCACGGTCGTAGGCGGCGTCGTGCAGCCGCAGCAGGAGCGGGCCGAGCGCGGACCGCCAGGCGGCCCGGTCGGCAGGCGTGCCCCGGGCCGCCGCGCGGTGCAGGGCCGTCGGCGCGGCCGTGTCCGCCGTCCCCACGAGCAGCGGCAGCACGGTCTCCGCCTGCCAGACGTGCACGGCACGCAGCCCGGCCGGTGGCGTCGCGGAGCCGAGCAGGCCGTGCAGGCGGGCCGCCCAGGCGTCCGCGGCGGGAACCGGCAGTTCGCCGTGGAGGGCGCCGGCGAGCCGCCACAGCCAGGCGGGCACACCGGCCCCCGGCGGCTCGGCGGCCCCGGTCCGCAGCGCGGCGAGGAAGGCCGCCGGGGCGGCCGTGGTCGTGGGCATCGCGGTCTCCCTGCGGCGGCGGGTCAGGCGGTCAGGGACGTGCCGTCGATCGCCACGCGGCGGCCCTGCCTGGTGTGCGGGAAGTAGTCCCACACCGCGTGGTGCTGCACACTGCGGTTGTCCCAGAACACCAGCGTGCGCTCCTGCCAGCGGACCCGGCAGTGCAGCAGCGGGGTACGGGCGATGTGCCCGTACAGCATCCCCAGCAGCGCGTCGCTCTCGGGGCGCGAGAGCTGGGTGATGTGCGAGGTGTAGGGGGCGTTGACGAACAGCAGCTTTCGGCCGTTCTCCGGATGGCGGACGACGACCGGCTGTTCGGTGCGCGGCACGTCGTACTCGGGCGGCGGGGTCAGCCCCGCGTCCGTCCAGGGCTTGGCGCCGTCGTGGAGGGCGGTCAGGCCGTCCAGGAAGCCGCGCAGGGCGGGCGAGAGCAGGTCGTAGGCGAGGTGCATGTTGGCGAACAGGGTGTCGCCGCCGCTGCCGCCCTCGGGGATCGTGGTGATGTACAGCATGGAGCCGAGGGAGGGCTCGGCGTCGGCGGTGCCGTCGGAGTGCCAGCCGTTGCCGGCGACGGCCTTGGAGTCCTTGTCCGCCCTGATCTCCAGGATGTGCGGGTCCGACCCCTCGGCGGCGAGGGCGACGGGGTGCAGCTCGCCGAAGACGGCCGCGAACCGCTTGTGTTCCTCGGGGGTCAGGTCCTGGTCGCGGAAGACCAGCACGTGGTGGGTGTGGAACGCGTGCCGGAGCTCCTTCTCCTGCTGCGGCGTCAGCTCGCGCGCGAGGTCGAGCCCGGTGACCTCGGCGCCCAGCACCGGGGTGATCGGGGCGACGGAGAGGGTGTCGTAGGGCTCGGCGGGGCGGGTGGTGAGCCGTTCCACGGCGCGCAGTGCGTAGTCCTCCATGAGGGACCTCCTTGGGCTGGACGGGCTGGACGGGCTGGACGGGCTGGACGGATGCGTCGGTGAGGGTGCCGGGTCAGAGCCCGGCGTCGAGGAGTTCGGCGACCACCAGGCGGCCGAAGGCGAGGTTGCCGTGGATCGTGTCGTCGGGCTGGCAGAAGACCGGCCGCTGGTGTCCCGTGCCGTCGGTGACACGGGCCCGCAGGTCGATCAACTCCACACCGTGTCGTATGAGTTCGGCGCCGATGATGTCCTGGGCGGCGAAGAAGACGGCCGGGTCGGACATGCCGGGGACCCGCTGCGGCGGCATGGGGGCCAGCACCCGCAGTCCGAGGGCGGCCGTGCGGCCGTAGAAGGCGAGCGCGCCGCGGACACCTGCCCGGACCAGGTCGGCGAACAGGCCACTGTGCAGGAACCGTTCGGGCACGGCGCCGTGCCGGTCGCGGTGGACGTCCCAGTTCTGCCGGGTGGCCACCGTGTGGGCGCTCAGCCCGAACGTGCACACGAGCGGCACCCCGAGCCCCGCGAACCCGGACACGCCGAGCTGCTCCAGGAACTCCCCGACCAGCCGCCGGACCGCCGCGTCCCGGAAGACCAGGTCACCGTCACCGCCGTCACCGCTGTCGGTGCCGAGGAAGGGCCCGAGGAAGTCCCGCCCCGAGCCGACCGGGCCGCCCACGAAGGGCAGTTGCGCCTGCCGTGCGGCCCGTCCGACGCAGCCGGCGTGGGAGTCACCGAGCAGGAGGAACCGGGCGGGAGCCGGGGGCGTAGTAGTCGAGTACGGCGTCGTCACACCAGTGGTCCTCTCCGCCGACGACGGGGGTGGTCTGCGCGGGCACCGGCGGCTCCGGATCCGCCCCGGTCCGCAGGGAGCGGAAGAAGTGCCGCATCACGAATGCCACGCCGTCGGGCGTGACCGTGCGCAGGTTCGGTCCGTAGAACGCCGCCCGGTACGGGAAGCCCGTGACGATCTCGTACGACGGGAAGTAGTCGACGTCGTCCGACGCGTCGGCGAGCTGGCCGGCCGCCGCGCGCAGCACCGACTTGGAGTGGGTGGTGGCGACCAGCGCGTGCCGGCCGGTGGCGGTCGCCGTCAGCGGTACCGGGGAGACCGTGAGGACCGTGCGCAGCCGGGGGTTGACGCCGTGTGCCATCGCGAGCACGTCGGTGAGGTCCCGGTGGACCCGGTCCGCGGTGTGGTTGTGCAGGACGTGCCGGGCGGGGTCGTACCCGCCGCGCACGGTGCCCGGGCACACCGGCAGGACGGTGCCGGTACGGACGTCGTGCCAGGCCTCGGTCAGGCCGAGGGTGAACACCAGGACGTCGGCTCCGGTGAGGGCGGTGCGGATGGCGTCCAGCGTGACCGCGCGGGCGCGCAGCACGTCGTCCGGCGAGCGGTGGCCGTCCGGTTCCACGGCGGGCCGGTACGGGTCGTGGAAGGTCCCGTCCTCCTCCCACACCTCCTCGGGCGGCTTCTCCTCCGCCAGCGCCCAGGCGACCCACTGGCGCAGCGCGGCCGCCGTGTAGATGTTTCCGGTGCGGAAGGAGAAGCGGCGGTAGCCGCGCGCCGCCTGCTCGGCGGCCGTCAGCCCCGGGGGCGGGAGTTCGGCGTCGTACCAGTGCATGCCCTCCGCGAGGAGGGCCCGGCCGATGTGCGCGGCGAAGCACGAGCCGGCGGTGACGACGGGATCGTCCTGGCCGATCGCGAACTTCGGCGTCCACAGGCCGTCGATGTCCGCCGGGGCGCGCTCGGCGACCGCGGTGCGCCAGAACGACCGCGCGGGCAGGCTGGTGTACGGATGCTGCACGGGTGGTCTCCTCAGATCCGTCCGGCGGGCTGTGGCCGGGTGCCGGACGGGGACCCGGTCCCGGCGAGGGCGGCGGCGATCTCCCGGACGTGCGGCTCGGCGACGATCTGGTAGTGGTCGGCGTCGACGTGGTGCAGCCGGTACGGGGACGGCAGATGCGCGTCCCACGCGCCGGGGGCGGTCGGTTCGGGCGCGAGCACGGACTCGTCCACGGGCCGGGCCGCCAGCCAGACCGCGGTGTGCGTCCGGCGCAGCCGCGGCAGCCGGTGCCCGGCCATGGCCGCCAGGTTGGCCCGGCAGCAGCGCGCGAGCCGCTCGGCGTAGACGCGGCCGGGCTCCGTGAGCGGGGCGCCGGGGGTGTCCGGACCGGGACCGGCGCCGCCGTGGGCCCGTTCCGCCGGCCGCCCCCCGCCGTTCGCGCTCAACTCGCGGGCGAAGACAGCCTGTATCCGCCCCTCGTCGTAGCCGGCGAGGCGCTGCCCGGCTCCGGGCGGCGGCGGGTCGAGGAGGTGGAGGGCGGTCACGGGCCGGTCCTGGGCCTCGGCGAGCGCGGCCATCGACAGCGCGGTCCACGCCCCGAACGACCAGCCGGCGAGCGTCAGCCGGTGCCCGGGCTCCGGGAACTCCCGGCGCACGGCGGCCAGGTACCGCGCGGCGCGCTCGTCGATGGAGTGGCCCTCCGGCGGTTCCGAGGCGCGCAGACCGGGGTCGGCGATCAGGCAGACGGTGAGGTGGGCGGGCAGGGCGGAGACCAGCGGCCGGTAGGCCTGGACGTCCCCGCCCACCGGATGCACCAGGCACAGCACGTCCGGCCCCGGGCCGCGCTGCCACACCTCGACGTCCACCGTGCCGTGCGGGCGGACCCCGCCGCCGAGGTGGCCGAGGATCTCCGCGAGGCTCACCCGGTGGCTGAGCCGGGACAGTTCGATGTCGGTGCCGTGCCGGCGCTTGATCTCGTCGAGGAGCTCCAGCAGGGTCAGCGAGTCGGCACCCAGGTCGTACAGGGCGGCCTGCGGGTCGACGGTGGCCACGCCGAGCAGGTCCAGGAGGACCCCGGTGATCTCGGCGTCCACGTCTCCCCGCACGGGAGCCGCGGACGCGGCGGGGGCGGCCGGTTCGCGGAGGTCCCGTGCGGCCGGTTCGTAGAAGGCCCGTGCGGCCGTCAGGTCCGTGGTGCCGACCAGGAGACACGGCAGCTGGAGGCGGAGCGCCCGCTCGAAGACGGCCGTGCCCTCCTCGGGGGTGAGCGCCACGCCCAGGTGGTCCCGGTGCCGGGCGTCCGCCCGGTCGGCGTGCCGCTGTGCCATGCCGACGTCCCGCCACGCGTCCCAGCCGACGCTCGTGCGTACGGTGGCGTCACCGCCGGGCGCGCCGCGGTGGGCGAAGGCGTCGAGGCAGGCGTTGGCGGCCGCGTAGTCGAACTGGCCGACGCCGCCGAACCGGGCCGCCATCGAGGAGCAGTACAGGACGTGGTCGGGGGCGTGTTCGGCGACGAGCAGCTCGATGAGCAGGGCGCCGCGCAGCTTGGCCGCCGTCACGGCACGGGCGGCGGCCGGCTCGCGCCGGGCCAGGAGGCCGCCCCCGGCGGCACCGGCCGCGTGCACGATGCCGGCCAGACCGTCGAGCAGCGGGGTCAGCCGGTCCGCGACGGCTGCCGGGTCCTCCGCCGCCAGATCGGCCGTGACCAGGGTGACGCGGTCGCCGAACGGCCGCAGCCCGGCGGGCACTTCGGTGCCTCGGGCCACCAGGACGACACGGTTGCCCGGATGCCGCAGGAGCGCCGTGGCCAGGGTGGTGCCGATGCCGCCCGTGCCGCCGAGGACCAGATGGGTGCCCGGCGGGGCGGCGCGCCGGGGCGCCTCGCCGGCGGGTACCGGCACGGTGGTGCGGTGCCACCAGAAGCCGTCCCGCAGGGCCGTCGCCCGGTCCGTGCCGGTGCTGGTGGCGGCGTCGTCGAGGAGCAGGTCGGGCAGGTGGGCGGCCCAGTCGGCCGGACGCCGGCCGGGCAGGTCGGTCCAGCGCAGGGTGACGCCCAGCTCCTGGCGGGGGACCTCGAGGGCCGCGGCGAGCAGCGCGGCCTCGGGGGTGTGCACGGTCCCGGTGACCGGTTGCGCCCGCTGGGACAGCAGCCAGGCCCGGGGCCGCTCCGGCTCCGGCCGGGCGGCGAGGGCCAGCGCGAGGGCGGTGACCGTGTCCAGGCAGGCCCACTCGGCCGCCTCCAGGACGGACACGGCCGCACCGCCGTCCAGGGCGAGCGGAAGCGCGTGCAGCCAGTCGACGGCCGGCCCGCCCGCGCCGGTCAGGCGGTCGAGCAGGGTCGCCAGCTGCCCGGCGTCGGCGACATCGGCCTCGTAGCGGTCGTCACCGAGCCGGGTCAGGCCCTGTCCGGCGCGCACGTTCACCACGCGCGCGTAGTGGCGTTCGAGGAACCGCCAGTCCTCGCCGTCCTGGCCGGGCCCGGTCACCACCACGGCGGTACGGCGGGACACCGGGGCGTCGGTGCGGGCGCGCCGCGCGCGGGTCCACAGGGGCTGGTGCAGCCAGTCGGCGGCAGGCAGCCGGGCGATACCGGTCCGCGCCTCGGGGGCGCGCGCGACGTCGTACTCGGCGGTGTCGAAGGCGGGCGGCGGGAAGTCCCAGGGCGCGGGCGCCGGGCCGGCCGGCCAGGCCACGGTGCGGCCGGCCGCCCATGCCACGGCGAGCGTGTGCGGGTCGAGGTGCTCGACCGCCGGCCCGTCCTGCGCCCGGGGCGCGGTGACGGCGAAGGGGGTGCGCAGCCAGGCGACGGCCGAGGCGGCGTCGGCGCAGACGGCCGCCGCCCGGTGGGCGAGGGCGGGGCGGCCGCCCTGCAGGTGCCGCACCACCTGGTGGTAGGCGTCGGGACGGGCCGTGAGGTAGCCGGCGACCCGGAGCGCGTCCGCGCGGACCGCGGCCTCCGAGGCGCCGGACAGCACCAGGCACGGCAGCGGCACGGTGGGGCCGGAAGCGGGCACCGGCTCCGGGTCCTCCAGCAGCACGTGGGCGTTGGTGCCCCCGATGCCGAAGCTGCTCACCCCCGCCACCCTGCGCGGACCGGCGGGCCAGGGCTCGGCGGCGACCGGGATCCGGAACGGGCCGTCGGCGATCTCCGGGTTGAGCCGGTCGAAGTCCGCCGTCGGCGGGACGATCCCGTGGTGGACGGCGAGCACCGCCCGCACCAGCCCGACGACGCCCGCCGCCGCGCCCAGGTGCCCGATCTGGCTCTTCACGGACGACAGCGCCACCCGCGCGTCGTCCGTCAGCCCGTACGCCTGCCGCAGCGCGGCCGCCTCGACCGGATCGCCGAGCCGGGTGCCGGTGCCGTGCGCCTCGACATACCCGACCTCGTCGCCACGCCGGCCGCCGCGGGCCAGCGCCGCGCGGATCGCGTCCCGCTGGCCGGGCAGCGACGGGGCGCTGTAACCGAGCTTGCCGGAGCCGTCGTTGTTCAGCCCGGAGCCGGTGACGACCGCGTACACGGTGTCGCCGTCCCGGCGGGCGGCGGCCAGCGGCTTGAGGACGACCACGGCGCTCCCGCTCGCCCCCACGGTGCCCTCGGCGTCGGCGCTGAAGGGCCGGCAGTGCCCGTCGGGGGAGAAGATGTGCTGCGGCCGGTAGGTGTAGCCGTCGGTCAGCTCCGTGTCGACGAGGACCCCGCCGACGAGCATCACGTCGGCGTCGCCCTGCCGCAGCATCCCGGCGGCGACGTGGACGCCCGCGAGCGAGCTGGAGCAGGCGGACTGGAGCGTGAACGCCGGTCCGGTCAGCCCGAGATGGTAGGCGGCCTTGGTGGCGAGGAAGTCCTTCTCGTGGTGCAGGGCGAGCCGGAAGGAGTCGGGCAGCAGGTCCGGGTCGCCGTCGCGGAGCATGCGCTGGAAGTAGGTGTTCTCGCCGCAGGAGGCGACCAGACCCGTCCGCAGCCGCGCCGGGTCGCCGATGCCGGCGTGCGCGAGGGCTTCGGCGCAGTTCATCAGGAGGTGGCGCTGCTGCGGGTCCATCAGCCGCGCCTCGTGCGGGCTGATCGTGAACCGGCCGGGGTCGAACGCCAGCAGTCCCGCCATCTGCGAGCGGGCGCCGACCCGGCCGTCCCCGGCGGCGAAGTGCTCGATGCCGCGCCGGCCGGCGACGACCAGGTCCCAGAACGCGGCCAGGTCGGGCGCGCCCGGCAGCCGGACGGCCATGCCGACGACCGCGACCGGTTCGTCGGCCCGCCGAGCGTCGCCGGACGGCGCCGGCCGCCGGGCCGGAGCGTCCTGGCCGGCACCGGCTCCGGCGTCCGTCACCAGCCGGGCCAGCGCGCGCAGGGTGACGTGCTCGAACAGGTCAGGTACGGAGAACGGGAGATCGCCCTCGCCCGCGCACCTGAGCTGGAAGCGCATCAGGTCCAGGCTGGTGGCACCGGCGTCGAAGAACCGCTCGTCCATGTCCACGGCCCGCCCGGTGGCCGCCCGGAACAGCCCGGCCAGCCGCTCCACGAGCGGCGACAGGCCGGCGTCCGCGCGGCCGCCCGCCGGCTGCCCGAGGTCGGCCCGGCCGCCCGGCCGCAGTTCGCGGCCCGGCGCGCCGAGCGCCGCCCGGCGGTCCAGCTTGCCGCTGGGTGTGCGTGGCAGGTCCGGCACCCTGCGGTAGGCGGCCACCCGGACGTAGGCGGGCAGCTGTCGCGCAAGCCGCCGGGTGAGGTCCGCCGGGTCGGGATCCTCGCCCCGGCACTGCAGGACGGCGACCAGCCGGCCGTCCAGCACTCCCGCGATCGCGTTGACCACCCCCGGGCACCCGAGCAGCGCGGCCTCCACCTGGCCCAGCTCCAGGCGGTGACCGCCCAGTTTGACCTGCCCGTCGTCGCGCCCCGCGTAGTGCAGCAGGCCGTGCCCGTCGAAGCGGGCGCGGTCCCCGGTGCGATAGAGGACGCCCAGTTCGGGGTCGTCGGCGAACCGGTCCCGGTGCGCGGCGGGGTCGCCCAGGTAGCACCGGTTCGCCATGGGCCCGCCGATGAGGAGGTCGCCCGTGACTCCCGCGGGCACGGGCAGGCCGCCCTCGTCCACCACCCGCAGCACGGCCCCCGCCACCGGGCGCCCGATCGCGGGACGCGCCGGCCAGCCGTGGGGGTCGCCCTCCAGGCACAGGGCGCTGACCACATGGGTCTCGGTCGGGCCGTAGTGGTTGAACAGGCGGACGCCGCCCGGCAGCCCCGCGAACCAGCGCCGGATCGCGTCCGTGCAGACCAACTGCTCTCCCGCGGTGACGACTTCACGCAGCCGGGACGGGAACATCCCCGCGCGCACGCCGTGCTCGGCGAGCAGCTGCAGCGCCACGTACGGCAGGAAGATCCGCTCCGCCCCACCCGCCTCCAACTGCTTCAGCAGGGTGGGCATGTCCTGCCGCCATGCCGGTCTCACCAGGCGCAGTTCGCCGCCGGAGCAGAGCGTGGTCAGGATCTCCTGGAAGGAGACGTCGAAGGAGAGCATGGAGAACTGCTGGGTGACGGCGGGCCGTTCGAGTCCGCCGGCCACCCGCTGCCAGGTGATCAGGTCGCACAGCGTCCGGTCGGGGACCCGGACGCCCTTGGGGGTGCCGGTGGAGCCCGACGTGAACAGGGTGTAGAGCGGCCGGAGCCCGCGGTGCCGGTGCGGCACGGGCGGCGCGGTGGGCGTGCCGGTGAGGGTGACGACGTGCCGTGGCAGGTCCGGTGGGGCGACCGTGGCCAGCACGTCGAGGTCCTGGGCGCCGGTCAGCACGCACAGCGGGTCCGCGTGCTCCAGCACAAGGCGCAGCAGGGCCGGCGGGTAGGCGGGGTCGAGGGGGACGACGGTCAGGTTGCGGCGGGCCGCCGCGAGGAGGGCGACCACGTGCTCGACGGACGGCTGGAGGCAGAGGGCCACGGACGCCGGGGCGGCGGGATCCTCGGGCACGCTCAGGAGCGACGCCAACTCGTTGACCTGGGTGTCGAGTTCGGCGTAGGTGAGGGTGGTCTGGCCGAGGGTGACGGCGGGCGCGTCCGGAGTGCGGGCCACCTGCCGGGCGAAGCCCTCGGCCACCGTCGCGAAGTCCGCTTCGACGCGGATGCCGTGAACCGTCGCCGCCTGGCGGTGCGGGGTGAGGAGTTCGCGCAGGGTGAGGTCGCCGTCGCCGGTCAGCGCGTCCAGGACCTGCCGGAACAACCGCGCCGCCGCCTCGGCCCGTTCGGCGCCGAAGTCGTCCCGGTACTCCCACAGGCAGCCGAAGCCCGACTCGTCCTCCAGCACCGACAACGTGAGCGCGCACTTGGCGCCCGCGGGCTCGGGCCAGCGGGGCTCGACCGCGCAGCCCGTCAGGCGCAGGGCGGAGAACTCCGTGTTCTCCAGCACGAACATGTAGTCGAAGAGCGGGGAGCGCTCCCGGAACGCCGGGTCGCTGAGCAGGTCGGCGAGGAGGACCTCCTGCCCTTCCAGGACCCGGCGCACGGTGTCGGCGTGCGCCGCGAGATGGGTGCCCAGCGAGTCGTCGGGCCGCACGGCCAGGTCGAGCAGGACGGTGTTCGCGAACATGCCGACGCTCTCGGCGAACTCGGGGCGCGGCCGGTTCGCCACCGGAGCGGCGACCAGCGGACGGGCCTGGCCGGTGACGCCGTACAGGCACGCGGCGAACGCCGACACCAGCAACTGGAACCTGGTCAGGCCGAGTTCCGCGGCGCGCCGGTCCAGCGCCGTACGGCGGACCGGGTCGAGGGAGGTGCGCAGCAGCCGGGCCGGCGGCCGTACCGGGGACCCGGACCGGGGCGCGGGCAGGGCGGCCGACGGCTCGGGTGCGTCGGCGTAGTGCTCGCGCAGGCGGGCGCGGTGGCGTTCGTAGGCGGGCGCCGCACGCCAGTCGCGCTGCCAGCGGGCGAGGTCGAGCGGGCCCGCGGCCGGGGCCGGGCGCTGCGCCTCGCCCGCGTAGGCGTCGGTGAGGTCGCGGAAGAGGAGGTTGAGCGACCAGCCGTCCACGGCCGCGTGGTGCAGGTGCAGAAGCAGCAGACCGCCGTCGGCCCGCTCCGCCCAGGCGGCCCGCAGCATGCCCGGCTCGGTGAGGTCGAAGCGGTGGGCGAAGAAGCGCTCGGCGGTCTGCTGCCAGTGCTCGCCCTCGCGGAGGTCCAGCGGCTCCCAGGGGTCGTACGGTGCCTCGGTCCGCTGGAGCAGGCCGTCCGGGTCGGGCACCAGCCGGGTGCGCAGGGCCGGGTGCCGCTCGACCAGGGAACGCAGTGCGCGGCGCAGCGCCCGCGGGTCGACGGTGCCCCGGACACGGAAGGCGAGCGGGACGTCGTAGGAGCGGTCGTCGGGATCGCGCCGGTGCAGGAGCCAGAGGCGTTCCTGTTCGCTGGTGGCGGGCGCGGTCGCGGTGTCCGGGGCGGCCGGCACCGGCGGACGGGAGTCGGCGTCGGCGGTGTGCACGGCGTCCGCGAGGGCGGCGAAGTCCTCCCGCATCACGAGAGCCTGGGGGAGGTCGACGCCGTACCGCTCCAGGATCTCGAAGCGGAACCGCAGCGCCTTCAGCGAGTCGCCGCCGCTCGCGATCCAGCGGTCGTCGGGGCGCAGGCCGTCGACGGCGAGGATCTCCTCGGCGATCTCCAGCACGGGCCGCTGCTCCGCGCCGACGGCGACCGCCTCCGCACGGGTGCCGCGCCACGGCGTGCCGGCGTCGCGCACCAGCGCGGCCTGGTCGACCTTGCCGTTGGCGGTCAGCGGGAGTTCCGAGACGAGGTGGGTGTGGTGGGGGCGCATGTACGGCGGCAGGGTGGCGCCGAGGTGCCGTTCGTAGTCCGTGAAGGCGAGGGTGTCGCCGAGGACCAGGAAGGCCAGCAGTTCGTGGCGGTCCGCGGCGTCGCGGCGGGTGCAGACGTGGGCGCGGCGCACGGCGGGCAGCGCCAGGATCCCCTGCTCCACCTCGCCCGGTTCGATGCGGAAGCCGCGCACCTTGACCTGCCGGTCGGCGCGTCCGACGTAGACCACGTGCCCGTCGGCGTCCCGGCGCACCAGGTCACCGGTCCGGTACCAGCGGCGCGGAGTGCCGTCCGCGTCCGCCAGCCGGACGAAGCAACGCTCGGTCAGCTCCGGCAGGTTGCGATAGCCCCGCGCCAACGCCGGTCCGGACAAGAGGAGTTCGGCCACCTCGCCGTTCTCCGCGGTGCGCCCGTCCAGGGTGCGCAGCAGCAGCCCGGTGCCCGGCAGCGCGGTGCCGATCGGGATCGAGTCGCCCTCGAAGTCACGGGGGATCGGGTGGTACAGGGCGAACGTCGTGGCCTCCGTCGGACCGTACACGTTGTGCAGGACGGTGGCGGCGTCCGGGTTGGCGTCGTACCAGGCGCGGATCACCCGCGGGTCGAGCCGCTCACCACCGACCAGGACCTGGCCCGCGTCGGCGAAGCAGCCGGGGACCCGGTCGACGACCGTGTTGAAGAGCGCGACCGTGATGAACACGGTGTCCACCCGGCGTTCGCGCAGTACGGCCGCGAGCCGGTGCGGGCTGTGCACCTCGGAGTCGGCCACCACGACGCAGACGCCGCCGGTGAGCAGCGGGGCCCACACCTCGAAACTGAGCGCGTCGAAGGCCGGGTTGGACAGGCAGGCGAAGCGGGCGCCGGGCCGCGGGTCGAGCCAGCCGGGGCGGGCCAGCCGCAGCACCCCCGCGTCGGTGACCTCGACGCCCTTGGGGCGGCCGGTGCTGCCGGAGGTGTAGAAGACGAAGGCCGTGCCGTCGTCCCCGGCGGGTGCGGGCGGCTCGGCGGTGGCGCCCGGGGATGCGGCCGGGGATGCGGCCGGGCCGAGGAGCAGAGCGGCGTCGATCCCGTCGGCGTGCTCCGTCGTACCGTCGTGGACGACCGCCACGGCGCCGGAGTCGGCCAGGATGTGCCGCTGCCGGTCGGACGGGCTGAGCCGGTCGAGGGGGACGACGGTGGCGCCCGCCCGGCGGATGCCGAGCATGACGCAGACCAGCTGCCAGGAGCGGGGCAGGCAGACCGCGACGGACTGCCCGGCGGCCACCCCCCGGTCCCGCAGCCGCGCGGCGACCCGGCCGCTGAGCAGGTCGAGTTCCGCGTAGTCGAGCAGGCGGTCGCCGTCCTCGACGGCCGGCGCGGAGGGTGTGCGGCGCGCCTGGGTGAGCACGGTCGCCGCGAGTGCGGTCCCGGTCGGTCCGCAGGGTGCGGTGCGGTCGGTCATCGCGCTTCTCCCGCCGGTACGGCGACGGCACGCACGGCGGGTGCCGGCTTCCCCTCGTGATGGGCGAGTTCGGCGGCGAGCAGCGCGCCGACCCGGGCGGTCTCGGCCCCCTCCAGGATCTCCCAGTGGTCGCAGGCCATCGTCTCGACCCGGAACTCGCCCTGCGCGCGCCGCCGCCAGAACTCACGGACCTCGGCGTGGAAGGCGGTGTCGGCGCCGTCCGGCACGGCCTCGGCGAGGACCAGCCGCGCCCGGGAAGGCGCCGGGACGTGTGCGCGGGCGGTGAGCCGGTTGTGGTTGTAGATCCGGAAGTAACGGTCCACCTGGGCGTCGTCGATACCGGGGTACATCCCGTTGAACCGCACGAGCTTGTCGCGGAACTCGGCCGCGTCGACGGCGGTGATGGCCGCACGCGCCGCGGCGTCGTCGGTCGCCTGCGTGTCGAGGAGGACCACGCTCACGTCGCTCCGTCCGGCGGCGCCGAGCAGGCGGCCCATCTCGTGGGCGACGAGGCCGCCGTAGGAGAGCCCGGTCAGGACGAGCGGCCCCTCGTCGAGGGGTTCGAGGAGACGCAGGTACGCCTCGGCCATGGCCTCCACACCGGGCAGCAGGTCCTCTCCGGGGTTCACCCCGGGGGACTGGATGCCGTACAGGCCGGTGTGTCCGGGCAGATGGGCAGCGAGCGGCAGGTAGCAGAACGCGGTGCCGCCGGCCGGGTGCACGCACACCACCCGGGGGCCGGTGCCCCGCCGGAACTCGATCAGGCTGCCCGGCGCCCGGTGCGCGCCGTCCTCGCGCAGCAGCGCCGCCAGGGCCTCGATCGTCGGGCGCACCACGACCTCGGCGACCGGCAGCCGGCGGCCGAAGGCCTCGCCGACCTCGTGGGCCATCTTGATGGCGGACAGCGACGTGCCGCCGACGTCGAAGAAGTTGTCGCCGACGCCGATCGAGGGGTGCAGCAGGATGCGCTGCCAGATACGGAACAGGGCATGCTCGACGTGGTCGCGCGGACTGGCGGTGTTGACCTGGTCCGACGTCTGTTCGTGGACCTGGCGGAGCAGCGCGGCGCGGTCGAGTTTCCCACTGCGGCCCAGCGGGAGGGTCTCCATGTCGAGGACGACGGCGGGCACCATGTAGTCCGGCAGGCTGCGGGCGAGTGCCGAGCGCCAGTCGGCGCCGGTGCGGGCCGCGGCGGCCCCCCGGCCGACGGCGGCCACCAGCCGGGGCCGGCCCGCCGGGTCCTGGTCGGCGAGGACGACGGCCTCGCGGACTCCGGGCAGCCGCGTCAATGCGGCGGCTATCTCGCCCGGTTCGATGCGGAAGCCGCGCAGCTTCACCTGGTCGTCGGCGCGCCCCGCGTAGTGGAGCAGCCCGTCGTCGCCCCAGCGGGCCAGGTCGCCGGTGCGGTAGACGCGGGCACCGGGCACGAACGGGTCCGGCAGGAAACGCTCCTCGGTGAGGTCGGGGCGGCCCAGATAGCCGCGGGCCAGGCCGGCCCCGCCGAGGTGGATCTCCCCGACGACGCCGGGCGGCACCGGCTGCATCCGGGCGTCCAGGACGTAGCAGCGGGTGCCCGGGAGCGGACGGCCGATGGGGCACGGGCGGTCCAGCGGGCGGGGGTCGTAGTGGGCGGTGCTGTAGAGGGTCGCCTCGGTGGGGCCGTAGCCGAAGCAGACCCGCAGGCCGGGCAGCCGTTCGGTCATCCGGTGCAGCGCGGCCTCGGTCAGCGACTCGACCCCGGTCAGCAGCCTGCGCAGGCGGAGGCCGGGCAGCCGACGGTCCGGGTCCTCGTCGGCCCACTTGACGTAGGCGGGCGGCAGGAAGGCCTGCACGATCTCGTGCGCGCGCAGCCAGGCGAAGAACTCCTCCGGGTCGCCGCGCAGTTCCTCGGGGACGATGTGCAGCACACCGCCGGTGGTGAGGGGCAGCAGGAGTTCGTGGACCGAGGCGTCGAAGCCGATGCTGGACCAGGCCGAGCCCGCCTCGCCGGTGGCGGTGCCCATCCGCTCGTGCCAGACCGCGAAGAGGTTGAGGACGCTGCGGTGCTCGACGGCCACGCCCTTGGGCCGCCCCGTGGACCCGGACGTGAAGATCACGTACGCCAGCCGGTCCGGGGCCTCGGGGATCCCGGCCGGCGGCCCGTCGTCGGCCGCTCCCTCGGCCTCGACCGTGGTGAGGTCGAGCCAGTGCGGCGGCCGGTCCGCACCGCGGTGGTCGCTGAGCACCACGGGGCACACGGCGTCCTCGACCATGGCGGCGAGGCGTTCCCCGGGCTGCCCCGGGTCGAGCGGCAGATAGGCGGCACCCGCCTTGAGGATGCCGAGGATGCCGACCGGCAGGTCACAGGTGCGGCGCGCGTGCAGTCCGACGACGTCGCCCGGCCGGACACCACGGGCGACGAGGGCGTGCGCGAGCCGGTTGGCGCGCCGGTCGAGCGTCGCGTAGTCCAGGGCGCGCCCGCGGTCGGTGACGGCGACGGCGGTCGGGTGCGCGCGGACCCGGGCCTCGAAGAGCCCGGTGAGGCCGGGCGCCGTGCGCAGGGCGGTCGCGGTGGCGTCGGCGGGGGCGCGGGCCGTGTCCGGTTCGCCGGTGGCGTCCCCGGCGCCGATCAGTTCCTGGCGCTCGTCCGGGTCCATCAGCTCCAGGGTGTCGATGGTGCGGTCCGGGTGCCGGGCCATGTCGGTGAGCAGCCGCCGGAGATGACCGGCCCAGCGTTCGGCGGTGGCCGTGTCCACCAGGGCGGTCGCGTGGTCGAGGTGCCCGGTGACCCGGCCCCGCGACTCGGCCGCCGACAGGGCGAGGTCGAACTTGGCCGGGGCGTGGGCGATCGGCAGCGGCTCGCTCTCGATCCCGGGCAGCCGGAGCAGGCCGTGCCGGTCCGGGACCCAGGCCAGCATGGTCTGGAACAACGGGGTGTGGGCCGCGCTGCGGGGCGGGTTCACCACCTCGACGATCCGCTCGAACGGCAGGTCCTGGTGGGCCAGCGCGCCGCGGACCACCGCCCGGGTGCGGGCCAGTGCCTCGGCCGCGGTCGGGGAACCGGACAGGTCGACGCGCAGCGGCAGCGAGTTGACGAGGAAGCCGATGAGCCCGGCGGTCCCCGGTCCGCGGCGGCCCGCGACCGGGCTGCCGACAACGATGTCCTGCTGGCCGGACAGCCGGGACAGCAGCACGGCCCAGCCCGTCAGCACGGCGACGAACAGGGTTGCCCCGTGTTCCCGGGCCAGGCGGCGCAGCGCGGCCGTGACATCCGCGTCCAGCTCGAACCCGACGCGGCCGCCGGCGTAGCCCTGCTCGGCGGGCCGTGGTCCCGGCAGCGGGAGTTCGAGCACGGGCGGGGCGCCGGCCAGCACGTCCTTCCAGTAGGCCTCCTGGGGGGCGAGCGCACCGCCGAGCACGGACTCCCGCTGGGCGTCCGCGTAGTCCGCGTACTGGAGCCGCAGCTCCGGCAGCCCGTCCGGCACGCCGTTTGCCAGCGTCTCGTAGAAAAGCCCGATTTCGCTCATCGTCACGTTCATCGACGCACCGTCGTAGACACTGTGATGGAACGTCAGTAGCAGCACGTGCCGGGCGCTGCCGAGGGCGAGCAGCCGGGCGTGCCAGAGCGGACCGGCCGCCAGGTCGAACTCCCGCTCCGCCTCCTCCCGTTGGTACGTCGCGAGGCGGCCCTCGGGATCGGCCGCGGCGCTGAGGTCCTCGACGACCAGGGGGGCACCCGCACCTGGCGGGTCGATGTGCTGGCACACTCCGCCGGCCTCCGCCACCAGCCGGGTCCGCAGGCTCTCGTGCCGGTCGGTCAGGGCGTCGAGGGCGGCGGCCAGGACGCCGCGGTCGAGCGGGCCGGTGAGGAGGAAGGCGAGCGTCTCGTTGTAGGCGGTGCCGCCGCCCGGGAGCTGGGCCAGGAACCACAGCCGCTGCTGGGCGAAGGACGCGGGCCGGATGGTGGGGGCGGGGCTGGGAGTGTTCTGCACCGGCAAGGCCTGGCCTTCCTGTCGGGGGACGGGACCGGGGGGCGGAACAGGGGTGCGGCGAACGACGGCATTGCGCGAAGTGCCGTAAGGGTGCGAGGGAGGGGAGGATGCGTAGGTATCGGTGAGTGGGGGAGAACCGACGGGGGGATACGCGTGGTGCAGCTGCGCACGCTGAGGCGTCAGCTGTGCGGAGGTTCTGAAGGGGCTCCGTGACTTGGTTGTGATCATCAGTCACACGCTGAGGACATGTCAACACTTGACTTTTTCGGGGTGAGTTGACCGGGACCGGCGGACTCCCCCCGAGGCCGATGGCCCGGAACGAGGGGTGCCGGTGCGGGGCGCCGGCGCGGGTCGGTGGTGAAGCGGGCTACACCACGGACCAGGGAGTGGCCTTCCTCGTGCCGGAGCGCGGGCGGCGGGATCGTGGACACAGGAGATCGGCCGGGGTCGCAACGGATCCGCCGGTCGGACCGGCCCCCCGCATCCCTCTACCGAAGGACAGTTCCATGCACCCGCTCGCCCGTGTGAAGGCGTTCGTCTCCGATCTGCTGCTGTGGTCGTGCTTCGCCGGCGCACTCGCCGCGAGTTCCGCCTCCGGCGCCGTCCTCGACGGCACCCGGAAGGACATCGCCACCTACACCGGTATCGGCGTCTCGCTGCTGACGGGCTCGCGCATCGCGAAGAAGCCGAGGATCAAGGCGTTCCTGGCGCGGCGAGGCACGCTCTGGTTCCTCTTCCTGTTCAACGGGGCCACCGCCGCCGCCCTGTACGTCGCCATGGACGGGGTGCAGGGGATCACGGGCGCCGCGTTCATGGGCCTGGTGTCGCTGGGCGCCGGCGGCGGCCTCCTCGCGAGCCGCCGCAGGCCGAAGCCGGCCCGGGCCCGCGCGGCCGACCAGCCCTGGACCTGAGCGGTCGCGAACCCCTCCGGCACCTTCGTTCGTCCGTACCGCGCCGATCGTGCCGGCCGCCGCCGACGCGCGCTCCCGCCCGCCGCCCGGCCCCGCTCACGCCTGTGGCGCGTGGGCCAGGTGGGCGAGGACGGCCAGCACCCGGCGGTGGCCGCTGTCGCCCGGCGGCAGGCCGAGCTTGAGGAAGACGTTGCCGATGTGCTTGTGGACCGCGCGTTCGGTGACGACGAGGGTGCCGGCGATGGTCGCGTTGTCGTGGCCCTCGGCCATCAGCCCCAGCACCTCGCGCTCGCGGGGCGTGAGCGAGTCCAGCGGCGAGTCCCGGCGGCGGCTGAGGAGTTCGGCGACCACCTCGGGGTCCAGCGCGGTCCCGCCGGCGGCCACCCGTTCCAGCGCGTCGAGGAACTCGTCGACCCGGCCGACCCGGTCCTTGAGCAGATAGCCGATCCCGCCGGTGCCGCCGCCCAGCAGCTCACCGGCGTACGACTCCTCCACGTACTGCGAGAGCACCAGCACCGGCAGCCCGGGGATCCGCTCCCGGGCCTCCAGCGCCGCCCGCAGCCCCTCGTCGCGGAAGCCAGGGGGCATCCGCACGTCGAGCACGGCCACGTCCGGGCGGTGCTCCAGGAGCGCGGGCATGATCTCGGGCCCGCTCCCGGCGACGGCCACGACCTCGTGCCCGGCCGAGCCCAGCAGCAGGACCAGTCCCTCCCGCAGGAGGGCGTTGTCCTCGGCGATCACCACACGCACGGCAACTCCACATCGATCACGGTCGGGCCCCCGGCCGGGCTGGACACGTCCATGGTTCCGTCGAGTGCGGCGACCCGCCGCCGCATGCCCAGCAGCCCCGAGCCGCCGGCCTCGTCGGCTCCGCCGCACCCCTCGTCGCGGACCCTGACCCGCAGGCCGCGCCGGACCCGGGCGAGGCGGACCTCTGCACGGGACACCCCGCTGTACTTGGCGACGTTGGTCAGCGACTCGGCCACCGCGAAGTAGGCGGCGGCCTCCACCGCCGCGGGCGCCCGCACCCCCTGGCCGAGACCCCCGTCGTCCACGGTCACCCGCAGCCCTCCCCAGCTCGCCGCCAGCGCCCGTACCGCGCCGGTCAGGCCGCGGTCGGTCAGGACCGGCGGATGGATGCCGCGCACGACGTGCCGCAGCTCGGCCAGCGCCTTCTCGGCCTGTTCCTGGGCCTCGTCGAGGAGCCGGAGGCCGGTGTCTCGGTCCCCGCCGTAGGCGCGCCGGGCGAGCCCGATGCGCACGGACAGGGCGACCAACTGCGCCTGCGCGCCGTCGTGGAGGTCGCGCTCGATCCGGCGCAGTTCGGCCTCGTGCGCGGCGATGGCGTCCGCGCGGGTCGCGGCCAGTTCCCGGACCCGGGCCGTGAGCTGTGCCTGCGGGGACGGTTTGAGCAGCGCGGTCGACCAGTCGGCCTCCAGGTCCGCGAGCCGCACGATCAGCGGCAGGACGACCGCCTCGCGGCGCAGCAGCCCGCACCGCAGGCCGTCGACGACCAGACCCACCGGCCACAGGGGCACGGCGAGCGCGAGCAGTGCGCCGTAGAACCAGTGGGCGGCCATCCAGCGTGCGTCGGTCCTGGTGCCGGGATACCGTACCGCCGTGACCACCCGTTCACGGACCGTCCCGGTCAGGGGCCGGTACACCTCGGGGATCCGCACCCCGGTCCGGGCGGCGGTCAGACTCCGCTTGGCCCCGGCGATCCGCCGGATCAACAGCACCGTCTCGGGCAGCAGCCAGACACCTACGACCACCGATGTGCCGACCGCGGTGATCAGCAGGACGGTGATGAAGATCCACGTCCCGAACGCCGTCGCGGCGACCAGGAAGAGGTGGAACGTGGCCTGCCCGGCCCGCCGCACCGATTTCCACATGAAAGGAAACTATGGGTTTTGCTTGAGTCACGCAAGTTTTACTTCGCGGTCCCGGGCCGGCCGGAAGCCGGGGTTGACCTCAAGTCCGGTTGAGTTTCTAGGTTGGGCTGTGTCGATGCCGACCCGCCTGGAGAGGACACAGCCATGAGGACACTGGTGCTCGGACGGACGCCCGCGAGGGTGACGGCGGTCCTGGCCACGCTGCACACGGACGGCTTCGACGCGGAGGGGGTGAGCACCGACGAGGAGGCGCTGGAACTCCTGGCGACCGACGAGTTCGGCGTGCTGATCATCGGCGGGGGCGTGGGGCCCGCGTCCCGGGCCTCGATCAAGGAGTTCGCGGCGGAGCACCGGGTACGGCACGTGATCGACGGCGCGCTGTCGGAGCCGTTCGACGTCTACGTGCGGCGGGAGTTCGAGCCGCAGATCCGCAAGGCCGCCGCCGAGAGGTGACGGCCCCGCGCCGACCGGACGGCCCCTAGACCGCCCTGACCTGCTGCGCCTGCGGACCCTTGGTCCCCTGGCCGATCTCGAACTCGACGCGCTGCCCTTCGTCCAGGCTCCGGTAACCGCTGCCCTGGACCTCGGAGTAGTGCACGAACACGTCAGGACCGCCGCCGTCCTGCGCGATGAACCCGAACCCCTTCTCCGCGTTGAACCACTTGACGCTGCCCTGAGCCATGCCTGTTTCCCTCTTCTCGATGCCGCGGCCCGGAACATCGCGGACCCCGACGATCCTCCCCGCACACCGGGCGGGGAAACGCCGTAGGGCGGCAACCACCCGGATGGTCCAGGCCGGCCCGGGCCGGACGGGGTGGAGCGGTCTGCACCGCCGGTCCGGGGGCCCGCTCCCTCGTTGCCGGGGCCGGCCGGCGGAATCGTGGGCGGTACAGACCGCCGGAGCGCCGAGCTCCCGCCGTCAGAAGGGACCGACCCCATGGCCGTCGGCCGGCACCGACGCACCGCGACCCTCGCCACCGTTGCCGCAGCCGTCGTGCTCACCGCCGCCCTCGTCACCGCCTGCAACCCCGACAGCTCGCTGGACTGCCTCACCGAGGCCGACTCCGTCGCGGACCGCGTCACCGCCGTCGGCCGGGCGGGCGCCGACACCCTCGGGGACCCGGCACGGACCGCGGAGACCATCACCACCGTCGAGAGCGACCCGCGCCGGATCAAGGACAGGACGGACGACGGCGAGGTCGGCAGGGCGGTCGACGACCTCGACAGGGCCGTGCGCGACTGCAACGAGGCCGTCCTGGACGGCGACACCGATCCCGACCCCGGCAGGATCGACGCCGCGGCGCACCGGCTGCAGGAGCTCTGCACGCCGTGACATGACGGCGGCGGCCCTCCCGCGCCTCGTCAGTGCTGTCCCGCGAGGCTCTGGGTACCGAGCACCGAGATCAGCTCCAGCTTCTCGGCGGCGTCGGTGCCCGGCTCGGCCGAGTACACGAGGATGCGCAAGTCGTGCTCCTCGACCCGGAGATGGTCGCAGTCCAGCGTAAGTACGCCCACCTGCGGATGCTCGACCGTCTTCCGGGACGCCTCCAACCGGCCCACCACCCCCGCGTCCCACAGTTCGGCGAACCGCCCGCTCTCCGCCCGCAGCTCGGCGATCATCCGCCGCAGCTGGCGGTCGGCCGGATAGCGGGCGGCCGTCGAGCGCAGCTCGGCGACCATCCCGGCCTCGAAGGCCCGCCGCGCCTCGGGGGTGTGCCGCACCCGGGACGGCCGGCCGAGGAAGTTGCGCCACACGCCGTTGCGCTCGAAACCGCGCAGGCCGGAGGGATCGCCCAGCAGCGCCCCGTACATCGGGTTGGTCACCAGCAGGGTCATGGCGGCGTCGGTCACCGCGACGGGCGTACCCACCAGCCGGTCGAGGATTCGCTGCACACTGGGCGTGAGGTAGGCGGGCACCACATCCGGCCCCGGCGGCACCAGCCCCGCCAGCCCGAACAGATACCTCCGCTCGTCCGCGGACAGCCGCAGCGCCCGTGCCAGCGCCTCGACCACCTGCACGGACGGGTTGCTCGCCCGGCCCTGTTCGAGGCGCGTGACGTAGTCCACCGAGATCCCGGCCAGCAGCGCCAGCTCCTCGCGCCGCAGCCCCGCCGCCCGCCGCTGGCCCCCGGCAGGCAGCCCGGCCACGTCCGGCGCGACGCGATCACGCCAGCGCCGCAGCGCCTGACCGAGTTCCGTAGCCGTCATGCCCCCAGTCAACACGGTCGGCCACGGACGTGCCTGGTACCCGCAGTACCCCTCTGATCACCTGCTGAGGCCGGTGAGCACCGGTGATCGCGCCGATGCCATGATGCCGATCTCCATGGCCGCCGAGCGTCTTCCTGCCACGCCCGAGCGGCCCCCTGCGCGCCCGGGCGGGCCCCTGCGCGCCCCGGCCTGCCCTCGCGGACCTGCGGGCGCGGTGCCGTGGGGCACGACCGCCGGTTGCCCGGCGGTGTGACGTGGGTCATGGCCGCGGGTTTTGACGCTCCTCCGTGTAAGAAACGGGCCGCTGCCCGCATTGCTTGGTGAGAGAGCCGAGACGAAAGGAGGGCGCGTGACACCTGTTGAGCGCTTTCGAGGTGTCTACGAGGAGTGCCATCCACGTGTCCTCGCCTACGCCACGAGCCTGGTCGGACGTGAGGTGGGGGAGGACATCACCAGTGAGACGTTCACGGTCGCCTGGCGGCGGATGGGCGACATGCCTCACCCGGCACTGCCGTGGCTGCTCGGCGTGGCCCGCAACCTGGTGCGCGAACTGCGCCGCCGGGACGCGCACCAGTACCTCCTCGCCGCCGAGGAAGCACAGCGCATCAGCAGCGGCGCCGAGACCCACGTCGGTGACGTCGCAGCCGAGGTCGCCGACCGGCACATCGCTCTGCAGGCCCTCGCGGGCCTGCCCGAGGCCGACCGGGAACTGCTGACGCTGATCGCCTGGCACGGCCTGACAGCCGGCGAGGCCGCCCGGGTCCTGGACTGCACCACCGCGACGCTGACCGTCCGCCTGTACCGGGCCCGCCGCCGTCTGGAGAAGGCCCTGGAGGCGGCACAGGCGTCGGGGACGGCGTCGGCAGCCCACGCGAAGACCGCACTTCCTCCCAACCACCAAGGAGCCCCCGCGTGAAGAACACCCCCAGGCGGTCCCAGCGACCCGACGTCATGAAGGCGCTCGCGGACGCGCGGCCCGATGAGCTGGATCCGTTCCGGTCGGCGGACCCGGTACGGCGGCAGCAGGACTTCGCCCGCATCGTCGCCGGGCCGACGGACGTCGACGCGGCCCAACTCGCCGCACCGCGCCGCAGAATCGGATTCCGCCCGCTGGGGGCGGTGGCCCTCACCGCCGTGGCGGCATCCGTCGCGGTGGCCGTGGGCACGGCCGACCGGCAGGGGACGGCCGACCGGCCGGCCGCACAGGCGCGGTCGTCGGCTCCGTCACGGACGTCCGCCCCAGGGGCGGACGTCCGCGTCGACGGCCACATCGAACTGCTCAGCGCGGCCACACACGCGGAAGCGTCGCCCGCCGAGGGGACGTACTGGCAGACCACCACGCAGTCGCGGCACGTGGACGTCGCCGAGGCGAACGGGCGGCTCATCGCCGTGAGCAGCACAGGGACCGACCAGTGGTCGGTGGGCGTGCGGCCCGGCACGAACAGCCTGATGGTCACCGGGGAGAACTCCGTGACCGAGCCCATGACGGCGGCGGACAGGGAACGCTGGAAGGCCGCCGGCTCGCCCCGCACGGTCGTGGCCGAGATCGGGATCAGCTCCGGGACGGCCAAGATCGCTTACACCGTCGGGCCCGGGCACCCGACGCTCATGCGGACGAGCGTCGACGACAAGATCTACGCCGTGGGCCCGAACAACGTCTCCTACCAGGACCTGCGTGCGCTGCCCTCCACCACCGCCGGGCTGCGCCGCCACCTGGAGGCGCTGTACACGCAGGACAACGGGGCCGAGGGTGGTACGGCGGGCCGCAGCGCCTGGATGCTGCGCCAGGCGGGCAACCTCATCACGATGCCGGTGAAGCCCGCTGTCCGGGCGGCCGCCTACCGTGTGATGGCCGGCCTGCCCGGGGTCCGGGTGGTCGGGCACGTCACCGACCCACTGGGCCGCGAAGGCGTCGCGGTCGAGTTCCCCAAGGCCTACCCGACACCGCTGGGGACCACCAGGGAGCGGCTGGTCGTCGACCCGTCCACCGGCTCGATGCTCAGCGACCAGACGCTGCTGCTCGAACCCTCGGCCAGGGCCGAGAAGGCAGGTCTCAAGGCCGGTACGACGGTCAGCGACGAGGCGACGACGCGGATGGGCTGGGGCGAGCGGCAGATCACCGTGCCGAAGAACGCCCGGAGCTGAGCCGGAACCGACCGGACAGCCCGACCAGGAGCGCGCCGTGGGCGGACCGGCCCGCCCACGGCGCGCCCCGCACCGACCCCCGCACCGCCCCCCGCACCGGCCACCGCGGGCCGGCCCCCGACAGGACGCAGCAGATCGCCGGCGACGCGGCCGTGCGCCCCGGCCGGTCCGGCGCCCCGCGTCGAACGGCCTCGACCCGGCCGAGGGTGGCCGGAGTTCCGTCCGGACCACGCCGCGGCCGTCCGGGTCGCCCGGCTGGCGAAATCCTCTGCACGTCTTCCGCGCATCGTCTGCGCGATCTCTGCGCGGCCGAGAGCCCGCTCCCCGTTCTCCCCCTTCTCCTGAGGAAATCCGCGCTCATGCACCTCCCCAGAACCGCCCTGTCGGTGACCGCGGCGGTCGTCGCCTCCACGCTGGGCATCGCCGCGTATCAGTGCATACCTGACGAGAGGCCGGGCGTGAACGCCGGCAGGGCCTCGACCGTCCAGGACGAGGCCGCAGCCGAACCGTCGGTGCCCGCTCCCGCCACGCCACGGGCGACGGTTCAGTCGCGACCGGAGTTCCCCACCCGACTGCCCGGACTCGGCCCCAAGACGTCGGCCCAGGTCCCGCAGCACACCCGGCAGGTCCTTCTCGTCACGGGAGCGGGGAAGAACTCGGCGTCCTCGAGGGTCGTTCTCTGGCAGCGCGTCGACGGCGGCTGGCGGCCCGGCGCGGTGTGGGCCGCCCACAACGGCTACCAGGGCTGGACCGACGAGCACTACGCGGGTGACCTGCACAGCCCCATAGGGGTGTTCGGCCTCACCGACGCGGGCGGCCGCCTCGCCGACCCCGGCAGCAAACTGCCGTATCACCGCTCGGGCGCCTTCTACACCGACGACGTCGGCCTGCAGGGCGAGTCACTCCGGGGAGTCTTCGACTACGTCATCGCCATCAACTACAACCGCCTGCCCGGTACATCACCGATGGACGGCACCAAACCCATGGGCGAGAACCGGGGCGGGGGCATCTGGATCCACGTCGACCACGGCGGCCCCACACACGCCTGCGTCAGCATCTCCAAGGCGCACATGAGGCAGTTGCTGCGCACGCTTGATCCGGCCGACCACCCGGTCGTGGTCATGGGCGACGCGGCCTCGCTGGCACGATGACGATCCCCGGGCCCACAGAGGTGCCGCGCCCTCCGCGCCGGGAACAGCGCGTCGCGCTCGCGAGCAGACCCTCGGACGAGCACCGCGCACCTACGGGGCAGGGGCGCCGTCAGGCCCCCGTCTCGCGGAACCGTTCGCGCGGGCGCTGCATTTTCTCGGCGATGGGCAGGAAGAAGCTCGCGGTCCCGCCGAGTCCGAGAACGGGCATCTTGAGCTTGCCCTCTTCGGCCGGCACGCGCCGGTTGTCCTCGGCGTTTCTCTCGAGGGCCCTGAACAGTTCGAGGCCCGCCCGCATTGCTCCGGGCCGGGTGTAGTCGGCGATGCGCAGTACGGCGCGGCCCCCGGCCCGTCCGTCCGGGCGCCCGGAGAGCGGTAGAGACGCACGGCCGCGGGACGGCCGTACCGGATCCGGCGTAACCCTCCGGCGACAGGCGGCGGTGTCACAACGTCGTCCCTCCAGCGGCGGGCGCCGGTGTCGCAACGTCGTTCCTCCAGCGGCGGGCGGCGGTGCCGCAACGTCGTCGTGTGCGTGTCCGGCCAAGCTCCCGGGCTCCGGGTGATGAGTGCTGCGTCACCCCTCCTTGCAAGCGGAACCGGCTCCGCTTATGGTCGACGGGTAAGCGGAACCTACTCCGTTTACTGCTCGATCCCGGGCGGCGTCCCGCGTTCGCCCGCGCTCATGGATGTGGTGGCCGCGGCCCCGCCGGGCCGCGGCCACCGGAAACAGGGAAGAACGCATGACTCAGATCACCACACCCTTCGGCGCGCACTCGACCGCGTCCGACGTCATCGCCGGCACCGACCTCACCGGCCGACGGGCCGTCGTGACCGGTGCCACCGGCGGCCTGGGCCGGGAGACCGCCCGCGCCCTGGCCTCGGCGGGCGCCGAGGTGACCGTGGCGGGACGGACCCTGAAGGCCGCCACGGACGTCGCACAGGACATCGCCGCCGAGACCGGCAACCCTCTGACGCGCGCCGGACAGCTGGACCTCGCCGACCCGGCATCCGTCGCCGCCTTCGTCGCCGGGTGGCGCGGACCGCTGCACATCCTGGTGAACAACGCCGGGATCATGGCCACGCCCGAGCGGCGCACCCCCGCCGGCCGGGAGCTCCAGTTCGCCACCAACCACCTCGGTCACTTCGCCCTCACCGTGGGCCTGCACGACGCCCTCGCGGCGGCCGGCGGCGCCCGCGTGGTCGTCGTCAGCTCGGTCGGGCACGTCAACGGCCCCGTCCGCTTCGACGACTATGACTTCACCAGGCAGCCGTACGACCCGTGGCTGGCGTACGCCCAGTCCAAGACGGCGAACGTCCTGTTCGCCGTGGAGGCCGCGAAGCGCTGGGCCGCCGACGGCATCGCCGTCAACGCGCTGAACCCCGGGCGCATCTGGGAGACCGGCCTCGGCCGCCACATGGACGCGCCGCCCGCCTCCTTCGACCCGTCGGGGACATCCGGCGTCATCGAGAAGAACATCGCCCAAGGCGCCGCGACCTCGGTACTGCTGGCGGCGTCACCCCTGCTCGACGGTGTCACCGGCCGTTACTTCGAGGACTGCCAGGAAGCCGGCCCCCACGCTCCCGGCGTACGCCGCGGCGTCGCCGCCCACGCCGTCGACCCCGACAGCGCCCGCGCACTCTGGGACCTCTCCGTGCGGCTGACCTCCGCCCCATAGGGGTCGGGTCCTGGGCGCTCCCCACCGCACCGGCGACGACTGCGGCCCGGCCGACCCGGAGGACCTGCCCCGGACCGTACAATGACGGAAATCGGAGCCGCGTCCGCTTCTGGAATCGTCGACAGGCGGAACGCACTCCGCCGGCAAGGGGAGTGTCCATGCCTCGGTCGCTGCGGGCGGACGCACAGGCCAACCACGGGCGTCTGCTGGAGGTGGCCGCGCGCATCTTCGCGCGCGAGGGCGCCGACACGTCCATGAAGGCCATCGCGGGCGAGGCGGGGGTCGGCATCGGAACGCTGTACCGCCGCTTCCCCGCGCGCGAGGACCTGGTCGAGGCCGTCTACCGCAACGAGACGGACCGGCTCAGCGCGTCGGCCGAACGGCTTCTGGACGACCGCTCTCCCGACGTCGCGCTGCGGGAGTGGATGGAGGCCTTCGTGGACTACATGCTCACGAAGAAGGGGATGGCGGACGCCCTGCCGTCGATCCTCGCCGCCCGCGAGGGCCTGCGCCTGCACAGCCGCGACGCGCTGAAGGCCGCGGTCACGACGCTTCTGGCGGCCGGTGCCGCGGCCGGACAGGTACGCGGGGACGCGGAACCCAACGACGTGCTCATGGCGCTGGGCGGGATCACCCTCATCAGCGGTCACGAGCACCAGCGCGATCTCGCCTCGCGGCTCATCACGCTGCTCCTCGAAGGCATCTGCGTCACCGCACCTGACCGTCCGTAGCCGGGTCCGCCGCCGGCGCGTGCCAGCTGTTGAGGATGCGCAGGGACTCGGCTGTGACAGAGCCCGGCTCGGGCATGTAGACGCACAAGGTCTGGTTCTCGTCGCCCGGGAGTTGCATGGATTCGTAGGAGAAGTGCAGGTCGCCGACGAGTGGATGCCGGTAGTCCATCGCGCCGTGGGTGCGGCGCGTCACCCGGTGGTCGTTCCACCATGTACTGAACTCCGGGGAGTTGAGGGTGAGTTCGCCGATCAGGTCGGCCAGTCGGCGGTCTCCCGGGCAGCGGCCCGCCTCCATGCGCAGCATGGCCACCGTTTCGCACGCGACATGCTCCCACTCGACGGTGCGCTCGCGGGCCTGCGGGTCGAGCAGGTAGTAGCGGGCCAGGTTCCGTCGCAGGACAGGCAGCGCATCGAAGTCGGTGAGGATGGCGCGGGCCAGGCGGTTGGAGGCCAGGACGTCGGTGCGGCGGCCGATGATGTACGCGGGTACGTGCTCCAGGGTCTGCAGCATCAGGTGCAGCCCCTGGCGGACCCGCTGCGGGTTGACCGGTGCCCGGCGCGCACCCGGACGGGCGAGGAGATCGGTCAGGTACTCGTGCTCGGCGGCGTCCAGACGCAGCGCGCCGGCCAGGGCGTCCACGACCTCGGGGGAGGGGTGGGCGGCCCTGCCCTGTTCGAGGCGGGTGTAGTACTCGGTGCTCACCCCCGCGAGGCGGGCGGCCTCCTCGCGCCGCAGCCCCGACACCCGGCGGGACCGTCCGTCGGCGGGCAGCCCTGCCGCCTCGGGGGTGATCCGCGCGCGCCGGGTGCGAAGGAAGTCTGCGATCTCGCTGCTGCGGTCCATACCCTCCAGTGTCGCCTCCCCTCACATGGTCCGCCGCCGCGCCGGGTGGCCCCGCCAGTACCTGTCAGGGCAGGGCCATCTCCGGGCCTTCCGGACCGGTCGCACGGTGGTGTGCTTGTTGCCAGAGGGCCCCGGTGGACACCGCGGCCACCCCGAACTACCGGAAGGTGTCACCCCATGACCAGCGAGATCCCCACCCGGGCCGCCGGCAAGCCGTTGGACGGCCGGGTAGCGGTCGTCACCGGAGCATCCAGCGGCATCGGCGAAGCCTCGGCCGAGCACCTCGCGGCGCTGGGCGCGACGGTCGCCGTGCTGGCGCGGCGCGCGGACCGGCTCGACGAGCTGGTAGCCCGCATCGGCAAGAACGGCGGGACCGCCCTGGCGGTCGCCGTCGACGTGACCGACGCCGCCGCGGTGCAGGCCGCGGCCGACCGCGTGGAGGCGGAACTGGGCGCCGCGGACCTGCTCCTCAACAACGCCGGCGTCATGCTGCCCGCACCCGTCGAGGAACTGCGCGCCGACCAGTGGCAGCGCCAGATCGACCTGAACATCTCCGGCCTGATGAACGTCATCGGCGCCTTCACCCCGCAGCTCGTGCGGGCCGCGGGCGAGCGCGGTGTGGCCGACCTGGTGAACACGTCGTCGAGTGCCGCGCAGAACCTCTACCCGACCTTCGCCGTCTACGCCGGCACGAAGGCGTTCGTCTCGCACCTGTCGAAGCACCTCCGGGTCGAGCTGGGCCCGAAGAAGGTGCGGGTCTCCGCGATCGAGCCCGGGATCGTGGGCACCGAACTCCAGGACCACGTCACCGACGCCGGCGCCAACGCCTGGCTGGAGGGTTCGAAGGACACCGTGGACTGGCTCCGGTCCGAGGACATCGCGGAGATCGTCGGGTTCATCGCCTCGCGTCCGCTGCGGGTCAACCTCCCGCAGGTCTTCATCATGCCGACGGCCCAGGCCAGCTGACACCGGGCCGAGCGCGGCCCGGATCGGGCGCCGGCCCGGTCCGGTCACGGAACACGCGACAGACCGAGGAGCATCGGCGCCGCGGGCAGAAGGGGCGAAGCTGTTTCCCAGGCAGCAAGGCAGCAAGGCAGCAACGCAGCAAGGCGGCCGGACGGCGAGACGGCCAGCCGGCCGCGCGGCGAAAAAGGCATGTCACACACCTTCCCGGTGCAACTCGACGGGTCACGTCGAAGCAGACGTTCGAGGCGATCATGGAATTCCTCCGTGCCGCGCCCCTGTAGAACAGCGTGCGTCGTTCCGCCCCGCCCCGCCCCGCCCCTTGGCCTGCGGCTGCTTCATGAACGACGTGGGTGGGTGTACAGGCCAGAGCGTGGCGGGCATACGGTCAGTGGGGTGCCGGCACTCGGCTTCCGGGGGGGATGATGACGGGCATTGAGATCGCGGTCGGGTACGTGTTCGCGTGGGCGGTCCGCAAGGCGAAGCGAGTCGCCGGAAGGGCGGACCAGGAGGTGGACCGGACGCTGGACGGCGCCATGGACCGCCTCGACGACCTGGTGCGTCGCAAGCTGGGTGAGGACACCGCGCTGCAGAGGCTGACCCTGGAAGCCGCGGATGGCCGGGACGAGCCGAGCGAGCGCTCTCGACGGCGGGTGCAGCTCGCGCTGGAAGACGCCGCAGAGCAGGACCTGGCCTTCGCGGAGGCGCTGGAGCGCGCGTTGCGGGAACTGCAGGCCCTGTCCCGAGGAACCGGCCAGGTGTCGGCGGGGGGCGGCGGGCCGGCCGTCGGCGGCAACGTCGACATCCGTGCCGACCACGGGTCGGCAGCCGCGTGGACGATGGGCGACGTGACGATCGGAGACGCCGCAAACCCTTCCAGGCCGGGTCCGGCGCCGGGCTGACCGGACCCGGCACCGTTCCAGCCCCGAACCCGCCACCCGCGGTCCTGGTCCAGAGCACGAACGGCGGGGCAGCCGCCTACGTCATCGAACAGCTCCACCAGCACTTCCCCGGTCGGCAGACCGTCGTCCCGCTCGACCGAGCCCGGCCCGTCGAGTCGTGGACCGCGCAGCAGCTCGGCGTCCACCCCGCCATCCCCGGAGGCCCCGGGACAGCGGCGGAATTCGTGCTTCCCGGCTACATCCGACGAGACCACGACCGGCAGCTGCGCCGACGTCTGACCGCGGCCGCCACCAGCGGGGAGACGGCACTGGTGGTCGTGCGCGGGGCCTCGTGCACCGGCAAGACGCGGAGCGCCTACGAGGCCACCCGCGCCTGCCTCGGCGACTGGCAACTGGTCTTCCCCAAGGGCGCCGACGGCCTGAGCGCGCTGCTGGCCGCCGACGCCCTCGGGCCGCGGACGGTGCTGTGGCTGAACGAGGCCCAGGACTTCCTCACCGGTCAGGCAGGAGAGGCGGCGGCCGCAGCACTGCGCCGCCGCATGGAAGAACCCGGCCCGCTGGTCGTACTCGCGACCCTGTGGCCGAGCTACTACCGTGACCTGACGGCTACGCCGGAGGCCCCTGGCGAGGACGCGCATCCGCACGCCCGTGCCCTGCTCGACCCGGTCGTGCCCATCACCGTGCCCGAGGCGTTCGACGGGCAGGCCCTTCGCGAACTGGCCACGCGCGCCGACCTGTCACTGGCCACGGCGGCCCGCACCACGCCCGCCGGCACCATCACCCAGACCCTGGCCGCGGGACCGGACCTGGTCGACCACTACGAACAGCCCGTCCCGCCCCACGGCCCGTACGGCAGGGCGATCATCGCCGCGGCCATGGACGCCCGCCGCCTGGGCCACACCTCCCCCCTGCCCGCAGCCTTCCTCGAAGCCGCCGCCCCCGGATACCTGACCGAGCAACTGCGCGCGGCCGCCGAGCCCGGCACCTGGTTCACCCACGCGCTCGCCTACGCGAAGTACAAGGTGAAGGGGGTCGCCGCCGCGCTGGAACCCGTCGCCGATCCGAGCGGCATGGGCTCGCTTCCCGCCACGTACCGCCTCGCCGACTACCTCGATCACCATGCCCGCACCACGCGACGGTGCACCTTCCCTCCGGCGTCCTTCTGGATCGCCGCCCGGCACCACGCGGCCACCCCGGCCGACCTCAGTGGCCTCGCCGACGCCGCCCACGTGCGGGCTCGCTTTCGCACAGCCGTCGCCCTGTACCAGCAGGCGGCCGCCGGCGGCGACACCGAGGCCATGTGCAACCTGGGATACGAGCGGCAGAAGACCGGGGACCTGGTGGGCGCGCTGGAGCTCTTCCGGCAGGCCGCAGAGCGCGGCGACGACCATGGTCTGGCCGCGGCGGCGGATCTCCTGCGGAGGACCGGGGAGCACAAGGCCGTCGCGCGCATGTACCTGCTGGCCTCCGCCCGCGGCAGCGCCTTCGCCCCGCTCTTCTTCGCGGAGGAGCGGGAGCGGGCCGGGGACCCGAAGGGCGCGGAGGGGTTCTACCGGCAGGCCGTGGCCAACGGCAGCACCTCCGCCCTGCTGGATCTCGGGGAGTTGCGGGAGCGTGCCGGAGACCTGCAGGAGGCCGGGCAGCTGTACCGGCAGGCCGCCGCGCGCGGCGCCGTCAGCGCTCTCCTCCACCTGGCCGGGAAGCGGGAGCGGGCCGGCGACCTGGCGGGGGCCGAGCGGCTGTGCCGGCAGGCCCGCGACGCCGGCAGCAGCGAAGCCCTGACCCTGCTGGTGGGGCTGCGGGAGCGGGCCGGGGACAGGCCCGCTGTGATGCAGATGGTCCGGGACGTGTTCGATGCCGGCGGGGCCAGGGCCCTGACTCCCCTGGCGCGGGGGCTGGAGCAGATCGGGCACCGCGACATGGCGCGGTGGCTCTACGAGAAGGCCGCAGCCGAGGGCGAGACCTACGCGCTGACCTGGGTGGCGGAGCGGCGGGCGACGAGCGGGGACCCGCAGGGCGCGGAGCCGTTCTACCGCCAGGCCGCCGCCCAAGGCGACCCTCGCGCCCTGGTGGCTCTGGCGTCTCAGCGGAAGCGGGCCGGAGATCTGGAGGAGGCGGAGCAGTTGTACCGGCAGGCCGCCGCGCGCGGCGACAACTTCGCCCTCGTCGATCTGGCCGAGGAGCGGAAGCTGGCCGGGGATCTGGAGGGAGTGCGGCGGCTGTACCCGGAGGTCGCCGTCGGCGGGGACATCGGTGCCGTGGACCGGCTGGCGGAACTGCTGGAGCAGGCCGGGGACCGCGAGGGCGTGACGCAGCTGTACCGGCAGGCCCTCGACGCGGGCGAGCGCGGAGCACTGGACCGGCTCGCGAAGCTCCGGGAGCAGGTCGGGGACATCGAGGGTGCCGAACGGCTACGCCAGTTCGGACTGGGGCCCGACGGCGCTCCGCCGGAGGCGTCGACGTAGCGAAGGCGATCCTTCGAGCCCGTGCTCACCGTGCTGTTCACCAGCCGGGCGCACCGCGTGCTCCCGTACGCGAACCAGCGCAGGCGTGGCGACGTGCAGGGGCCGAACTCCTCCAGGTTCGTCATGCCGCCGACCTGCGGAGGTATCCACGGTCGCGCAACGGCAGGGAGGCGCCCGGCACGGCACCCTTCGGGCACCGGGTGACGCCGTCCTGCTAGCGTGCCGCGATGCCTTCGGAGATATCCCAGCTTGTCGACGAGCTTGTCGCGCAGATGAAGTCCGGCTCGATTGCCGGCTACCGGCGGGCGTTGTCGCGGCTGGGGGAGAGTGCGCGTGCGGGAGGTCCCGCGAGTTCGACCGCCACGGTCGAGGCTCTCGCGCCGTGGCTGCCGGGTCTGGCCGGCGACTTCGCCAAGACGGCCGTCCTGGCGGGGGCGTGCGTCGAATGGGGCGGTTCACCCATGGCGTTGGCCGACGTGCTGCCGCGGCGCGCCGCCGAGGCGATGATGCTCAACGACCTGGTCCCTGGGTGCTGGGCCGAGGCCGCTCCCGGGCTGCCGTTGCCGGAGCAGGTGAGCGGCAGCACGCGGGAGTTGGTGCAGGCTCTCGCCACCCTGGCCGGACCGGAAGGGCGCCCGGACGAGGAGGACATGACCCGGATCGCCATGTCCTGGTTCGACATGGAGGACTGGCTCGGAGCGCTCATCACCGTCCTCGGGCACGCCCGCTTCCGGGCGGCGGTGCCCGCAGAGGTCAAGGCGGAGCTGCGCACGTACGCCGCAGCGGTCGCCGACCGGTCGCAGCGCGCCGCCTGGGTGAGAGACCTGGCCGCCGTCCTCGACGACGAGCCTCTGGTCGTACTCCACCCCCCTGCGCGTCGGGGGTATCTCCTCACGATGAGCGGTGTCGGGGACAACTTCCAGCTGCACACCCTGCTCGCCGACCGGCTTGTCGGCGACGCCGACCAGGGCCTGGTTCCGGGGGAACGCCCCGCCCGTTCCTGGGTCGTGGCGGCGACGGACGGCGACCCGTACCTGGGCCCCGGTAATCCGGCGCTCCGGCGCTTCCGGCTCTTCGACGGCCATGGCGCCTACGTGCACCCAGAAGGGGTGCCCGCCGACATCGAGCCGCTCGACGGTACCCGCGTGCTGGTGCTGCACCCGCCGAACGGAAACTACGGCATGGGTGTCGGCCGGGTCTTCCAGGACATGATCCCCACCCTCGGCCTCGACCGGGTGCTGGCACCGGACGAGGCGGAGCGCTGGCTCACCCGCGTGGCCCCCGCCGTCGAGAGCGACCTCATGGCCTCCCGGCCGGGAAGCCGGACGTGACGCGACCGCCGCTCACCGAGGAGCGCCGCACAGGCCCCCACGGCCGGTGACCCGGCGGGTCCGGACGCCGTCGGCGGGGCACGGGGGCGGACCGAGAGCCCGCGCGAGGCGGCCGGCGGCGAAATCGCCGGTTCACGCGGCGGCCGTCACTGTGTGTCCCTAGAGTGGGGCAGCGGGTGATGGCCGGTCCGCGGTTCGGTTGCCGCACCGCGAGGACCTCCGTCGCGCACGGGGAGGGCGGCCGCACCCGGAACGTCCGACGTCGGCTGGGGGGCCGGTGAACTACTCGATTCGGATCAGGTCCGACTGGCGGTGCCGCAGGTGCGGCGAGGACGCCCAGGACGCCACGTACATGGTCGTCGACGCCCTGGCGCGGCCCGACCTGGTCCAGGGAGTGATCAGGGGCAGGGTGCCGTCGGTGACCTGCCCGTCCTGCGGCGCGCGAAAGACCCGGTTCTTCCCGCTGTTGGTGTACCGCGGCGCGGCGACCGGGCAGTTGGTCTACTTCTATCCGGCCCACACCCTGGCCGAGCAGGACGAGGCCAACAAGAAGCTGTACGTGGACGCGCTGCTCGACAGACTGGGGCCGGTGAGTGCGGAAGAGGCGGAGAACTCCGGCGTCCTGTCCGTGCCGTTCGACGCGGCACGCGGCGTGCTCGCGCCGACCGCGCGCGGCGCCTCGGCGGCCGGCGGGCCGCGCATGTGCAGGGTCAAGCCCCGGCGCTCGGCACCACCGCCCGAAGTGCTGCGGATCGGCGCCGAACTGATGGCGTCCGGGCGGGCCGGGCTCGGCCGGTCCCTGAGCGACAGACCGCTCGCGCAGGAGCTGGCACGCCTGGCGGAGCGGGCACTGGAGCTGCTGGGCGACCGCGACCAGCCCGAGGTGCGCGGCGACCTGGAAATGACGCTGGGCATGATGCTGAGCAGTGTGAACCGCGGCCAGGACGTCGTCGGCCTGGAACGGGCCATCGGCCTGATGCTCCGCCGAGCCCGCAGCATCTCGAGGGAAGAGGACCCGCACGGCTGGGCCGTGGCCCGATACGAGCTGGCACGCGCCTACAACCAGCGCTACACGGGCGATGTCCCCGCCAACCAGGAACTGGCCGTCCGGCATCTGCGGGCGGCGCTGGAGGCGACAGACCCGGAGCGGAACACCGATACGTGGGCGCGCATCCGCAGCGAGCTGGCGAAGGTGCTGATCGATCAGGGCACCCAGTCCGCACCCGGCCGGATCGAAGAGGCCATCGGCCTGCTGGAACCCGTCGTCGCCCGGCTCGACCCCGGCCGGGACAAGGAGCTCTGGTGCGACGCCCAGAGTTTCCTCGCCGGCGCGTACAACGCACGCCGGCAAGGCGACCCGGCCGTCAACAGAGAGCATGTGGTGCGGCTGTACGAGCAGTTGGACGCCCACGAATCGGAGGCGACCGACCCCGAACAGTGGGCCAACACCCAGGCCCGGCTGGCGGTCTCACTCTCCAAGAGAATACGTGGGGACCACCGGGAGAACAGTCTGCGCGCCCGCGAGCACCTCCTGCGGGCGCTCGCCGTCTACGAGCGGGTCGGCGACCGCGGCGAGGCCTCCAGCACCTACGACAAGCTGGCCGTCGTAGCGGGCGAACTCGGTGAGTACGACGAGGAGATCCGGTGCCACGAGGCAGCCCTCGTCGACCGCCACCGGGAAACCGCCCCGCACCTGTGGGCACGCAGCATGTCCAAGCTCGGCCGGGCCCTGATCGAGCAGGCCGGAAGGGACACGGCGGAGGACGCGGAGGATCGTGCCGCCAGGGCGCGGCGGGGGCTGGCCCACATCGAGGACGCCGTCGCCGCCTACGAGGGTCTCCCGACCGGGTTCGAACTCGGCTTCCAGCTCGTTTCCCTGGCAGGGGCCTGCCGGCTCTGCCGCAGGCTGGACCCCTCGCGGGAGGACGAACTCCGTGAGCGGGAGCTGTCGGTTCTGCGCGAAGCGACGGACCGTGCCCACGGTCGCGGCGACCTGCTGAGAACCGCGGCGGAACAGCTCGGTGACGTCCTCGCGGAACGGACCGAATGGTCCGCGGCGGCCGACGCGTACCGGCAGGCCGTGAAGGCGGACGAGGAGCTGTTCCGCGCCTGCCTGGTGAGCTCCACGCGGCAGCTGCGGCTGAACTCCGCCGGGGACCTGCATCAGCGGGCCGCCTACGCACTCGCCCGCGCGGGCGGGTTGGAAGAGGCCCTGCTCTGCCTGGAACGCGGCAGGACACGCAACTTCAACCTGGCCCTGTCACCGGATCACGACCAGCTTCACCGGCTGGCGCAGACGGACCCGGAGACCCACGCCGCCTACGTGCGAGCCGCCGAAGCCGTACAGGTCCTGGAGGCCCGCAACCGTGAGCTGAGCCGCCGGGGAGCCCCAATGGACGCCGGGCGGGAGTTGGACGCGGCCGAGTACGAGCTGGGCGGAGTCCTCGACGAAGCCAGGGCGGAGCTGGCCGCCGTCCTGGACCGGGTCAGGGCGCTGCCGGGGATGGAGTCCTTCCTGCGGGCGGCGACCCGGGCCGACATCCTGGGGGCCGCACGACCGGGAGAGCCGCTCTGCTACATCGCCGCGACGAGGAACGGGAGCCTGTCCCTGATCGTCCGGCACGAGAGCGATCCCGGGCCCCGCGTCGAAGCCGTGGAGTCCGGGCTGACCGCGGCGGACGCCCGCGCGCTGGCCGACGCCTTCGCCGCCACCGTGGCCGAGAGGGGAGAAGCGCTGCGGGAGCTGCTCCCACGGCTCGGGGCGGAGCTGATCGGACCGGTCGCCGAGGCGCTCGGCGCGACGCAGGCCGTGGTTGTGATCGCCTGTGGCCCCACCGCCCATCTGCCGCTGCACGCCGCACAGCTTCCTTCGACGGGCGAGCCGCTGCTGGCGACCTGCGCGGTCACGTACGCACCGTCGGTGCGCCTGCTCCTCGCGGCCAGACGCCGGGCTGCGGCGCCGCTGCCGAAGCCTCTTCTCGTGGCGGTGTCCGCCCCGGGCCAGGACGGAGGACTGCTGGCCGCCCAGGAAGTGGCGGCGCTGCAGCGGCTGTTCGCCGCGGTGGGGGAGAGCCGGGGCGTCCCCGGTGATCCGCCGCCCGGAGCAGAGGACGGGGGCGCGAAGGGGAACCTGGTCGACGCCATGTCCGGCGCCAGCCACGTCCACCTGGCCTGTCACGGCGCCTACGACCCGACCGATCCGCTCGCCTCCAGACTCGACCTCGGCGGTGAGAGCATCTCGCTGGCCGACCTGCTGGACGCACGCCCCCGGCCGCTGGAGCGGGCCCTGCTGGTCACCCTGTCGGCCTGTGACACCGGGCTCGTCGACCCCCGCCTGCCGGACGAGGCGATCGGGCTGCCGACCGGCATCCTGCTGGCCGGCGGAGCGGGCGTCGTCTGCACGCGCTGGCGGACGAACGACACCGCGGCCGTGCTGCTGATGATCGCGTTCTACCGGCGGCTGCTGGGCCACGGTGTTCAGCCGCCCCCGTACGGCACACCGTCCGGCGCCGTCGGATCGCCTGCACAGGCCCTGCGGTGGGCCCAGTTGTGGCTGCGCTCGGTCACCGTGGCCGAACTGCTGGGCCTGGACTGGCTCCCGGCCGAGATCCGCCGGCGGCTGATGTCCCCCCGGGTGCCCGCGCGTCCGTTCCGGCACCCCTTCCTGTGGGCACCCTTCAGCATGGTGGGGGCATCATGACCGAGGCACCGGACACCGTCGCGGACCGCCTCCTGCACATGCCCGCCCACGCGCGGATCGCACGCTTCGCGCTCGTCGACGTCCCGGCCGTCCGGCGCACGCTCTCGGACAGGGAGGTCGCCTCCGTCCTCGGCTCGCTCTGCCTGGCCTACGCCTCGGAGGAACGCTACGACGAGGCCTTCGCCGCGGGGCTGCGGGCACGGAGGATCGCCGGCGCCCTGGCGGCGGACGACCCGGCACTGCTCGGCCACGTCCTGCTCAACCTCGGGGTCGCCCACAGCCAGGCAGGTGATCTCGAAAAGGGCCTGGCCGCGTATCTCGAGAGCTGGACGCACGCACGCCGTGGCGGCGACGAGGGGACGCTGTTCAAGGCCGGTGCGAACGCCCTGCTGACGCTGGAGTCCGGACGGCCCACCGGCGAGGCCGAGTTCGCCTTCCTCCAGGAGTGCCGTGCCGTCTTCGAGGCGGCGGACCGGCAGCCGGAGGTCGCACGGGCCTCCCGGTTGCTCGGGGAGGCGCTTCTCGACCGTGGACAGGTGGCGGACGCGATCGCCGTCCTGGACCGGGTCCTGGTACTGACCGAACCGCTCGGGGGCGCCCGGCCGATGCGGCGCGAGACGACCCGGCTCCTGCTGGAGGCGGACCGGCGCATCGGCGACGCGGCGGACGCGCCGCCGCTCGGCCCCGGAGTCCTGCGCGAGACGCGCGCACTGGTCGACGACGGTGTGGAGAGCGCCTTGCGGGGCATCGTGCCGCGCACGAGGACGTGCTTCTCCCGTGCCCTGGCCCTGCTGGAGCGGCGGGCCCGGCCACGGGAACGCCTGCTGGCGGCATTCCTGCTGCTCGTGGGCGCCCGGCTCGCCTTCCACGAGGACGACGAGCCGGCGACGATCGAGCTGATGACGCGCGCCGGGCAGGAAGTGGAGCTGATCAAACCGTCCCTGGCCGAGTGGGTGAAGTCCCGCGCCGGTCATCTGGACCTCGGCGCGCTGAGCACACTGGCCCGCAACGCGGCCGCCGGCGCGCGCGAACGGGGGAGCGGACCATGACACCAAGTACCGTCCAGCAGCTCGCGATCCTGGTGCTGCTGGTGCTGCCCGGCACCTCCTACCTCTTCGCGAGGGAACGGCTCCTCGGGATCCGTGAGGCCGAGCAGGAGGTGAACAACCGGTTCCTGCGCGCCCTCGCCGTCGGAGTCCTGCTCGACGCCGTGTATCTGATCGCCGTCGGTCCCCCTCTGGTACGGCTGCTGCGGGGCATGGGGAAGCGGCCCCTGACCGGTGTCGCCGAGCAGCCGCGGGAGGCCGGGCTCTGGCTGCTGCTTCTCGTCGTCGTCGTGCCGACGCTCCTGGCGTGGGCGGAGGCGTACCGGATCCGGCGTCGGCGCGCCGCCGTGCACGAAGGGACCCCCACCGCGTGGGACGCCGTCTTCCAGGACCGCGGGGCGTGTTTCGTCCGCGTCCGGCTGAAGGGCGGCGGCTGGGCCGGCGGCTGGTACGGAACGCGCTCGCGTGCCTCCGCCTATCCGCAGCCCGGTGACCTCTACCTGGAGTCCCAGTACCGGATGGAGCCGGACGGGACCTTCGGCCCACGGATGAGCGGCACGGGCGGGGTGTACGTCCGGGCCGCCGACGTCGACCTCCTGGAATTCCACGAACCGCGCCGCGACACCCGGGGAGCCAACGATGACGCAGTCTGACGCCGCCGACTACGAGGAACTCGACGACGACTTCGCCGGCTGGGCGGGCCCGCCGCGGGGCACCCACCGTCCCAGGAAGGAGGACGTGCCCGAGGACCAGGCCCTGCCTCCGGAGGGACCGGCCGGTGTCTCCACCACCGCCGAACGGGACGCCGACCCGCCGCGGTGAGGTGACCTCGTCGGTGCGTCCGGACGCAC